>QFQW01000025.1 GCA_003248755.1 Chryseobacterium sp.
TTATTCTAAGAGTGTACCAAACCACGAAGCCTCGCCTTTGCAAAAGGCAATCCTACAGATGTATGTTGATTGTATTTGAACATTGCTTCGATGTTTTTTTATTGGTTGAACTTGATTTTCAGGTGCAAATATAAAATTATTTTTCACAAACAAAAAAATATTTTTTATGGCGTAAATATTTTAATATCTCGTTCTAGGAAAAATTCCTTTTTTACGCAGAGAATCAAGGCTTTTATTCCAATACATTTGATTTTGTAAAACGTTTGGATTCGAAATTTTGTCGAAACCATTCATTTTATCGAAAATGAAAGTGATAATTACGGGTAAATTATCTTCACTTTTTTTGATAGTGAATTGAATGTACTTCTGTTTTTGACTTGGAATAATGGAGGTTGTATCTTTTATTATCATTTGTTTTAGCAAACTGTCAATTCTCAATTCAGTGTAATGTTTATTTATAAAAAATGCGTCTGAAGCTATCGCGCCAGAAAAAATGCCTTGTTCCCAAAACAAACTTGGAATTTTTTCAATATCATTATCCTTAATATTTGAAAAATAATTATTAACAACCATTTTCATCTTCTCATCATTTTTGCTTTGTGATTCACAAGAGAAAAGAAATATTAAAGCAATTATAAAATATTTCATTACTCAATAATTTTATATTTTTAAGCTAAAAATTTTTCCAAAATCTCCACTGCACATTTCGGTAAATTAGTTCCGGGACCGAAAATAAAATCTGCACCATTGGCATATAAAAATTCATAATCCTGTTGCGGAATTACACCACCAACAACGATGGTAATATCATCTGCGCCCAGTTTTTTCAACTCTTCGACCACTTGTGGAACGAGTGTTTTGTGACCGGCAGCCAAAGACGAAACGCCTAAAATATGGATGTCATTTTCAACCGCCTGTTTTGCAACCTCTTCTGGCGTTTGGAACAATGGCGCAACATCTACATCAAATCCCATATCCGCAAATGCTGTAGCAACTACTTTTGCACCTCGGTCGTGACCATCCTGCCCCATTTTGGCCACCATAATTCTTGGTCGTCTTCCTTCTGCATCTTCGAATTTCTGACTTAATAAAACTGCTTTTTCAAAGTATTCATTTTTTCCTGCATTCATAGCGTAAACTCCTGATATGGTTCTGATATTGGCTTTGTAACGTCCGAAGCTTTCTTCCATTGCGTCACTCATTTCACCAAGTGTTACTCTTCTGCGGGCTGCTTCTATACAAAGTTCGAGAAGATTTCCATTGCCTGTTTTTGCACAATCTCGAATTTTATTTAATATTTGGCTCACCGCCTCGGTGTTACGTTCGGCTTTTATTTTTTCCAGTCGTTCGATTTGTTTTCGGCGGACTTCTGTATTATCGATGTCGAGAATATCGATGTCGGTTTGTTTTAGATTGGATTTGAAGGAATTAACACCGATGATAAATTCTTCTCCACTATCTATTTTCGCTTGTTTTCTCGCGGCAGCTTCCTCGATTCTCATTTTCGGGATTCCGGCTTCGATGGCTTTGGTCATTCCGCCTTCTTTTTCGACCTCATCAATGTATTTCATTGCTTCGTCAATCATTTGTTGAGTCAGAGATTCAACTAAATGACTTCCGCCCATTGGGTCAACAACGTCGCAAATTCCGCTTTCTTGCTGAAGAATAATTTGGGTATTTCTGGCAATTTTTGCAGAATAATCGGTTGGAAGAGCGATCGCTTCATCCAAAGCATTTGTGTGAAGAGATTGTGTTCCGCCTAAAGCCGAAGACAATGCTTCAATGGCCGTTCTTGTGATATTATTGAAAGGTTCTTGTTCTGTTAAAGACCATCCGGATGTTTGGGAATGCGTTCTTAAGGCTAAAGATTTTTGATTCTGAGGATTGAACTGTGTCAAAAGATTGGCCCAAATATATCGTGCCGCACGCATTTTGGCAATTTCCATAAAATGATTCATTCCGATGGCCCAGAAAAAGGACAATCTTGGCGCAAAATCATCGACGTTCATTCCGGCTTTGATTCCTGTTCTGACATATTCCAGACCGTCTGCTAAAGTGTAAGCCATTTCCAAAACCGGCGTTGCCCCGGCTTCCTGCATATGATAACCGGAAATAGAAATTGAGTTAAATTTCGGGATATTTTTGGAAGTGTATTCGAAAATATCGGCTATAATTTTCATTGATGGCGTTGGTGGATAAATGTAGGTATTCCGGACCATAAATTCTTTCAGAATATCATTCTGGATTGTTCCTGACAGTTTATCCTGCGAAACACCCTGTTCTTCTGCAGCAATAATATAGAAAGATAAAATCGGCAAAACGGCACCGTTCATTGTCATAGAAACCGAAATCTCATCCAAAGGAATCTGGTCAAACAAAATCTTCATATCCTCAACCGAATCAATCGCAACACCTGCTTTTCCAACGTCGCCAACGACCCTTGCGTGGTCGGAATCGTAACCTCTATGTGTTGCCAAATCAAACGCTACTGAAAGACCTTTTTGCCCGGCTTGGAGATTTCGTCTGTAAAAAGCGTTGGATTCTTCTGCTGTGGAAAATCCTGCGTATTGACGAATCGTCCAAGGTTTCTGAACGTACATCGTAGAATATGGGCCACGGAGAAAAGGCGCAATACCTGCGGAACCATCCAAAATGCTTTTGTTTTTTACATCTTCAGCATTGTATTTTGATTTTAGTTCCAAACCGTCTTTTTCAAACGAATAATTTTCTGAATTGGAATTGAATTCAATGTTTTGAAAATCAGGGTTTTGGGTTTTTATTTTGTGGCGCATTTTTCTTCTTGTCTTCTGAAATTAAATATAAGAAATTTTAATAAATGGGTAAATTGGATTTTAACGCAAAGGCACGAAAGGTTTTTATGCAATTCTATGTTTTTAAGGCACAAAGATTTGACTTTGTCAAATTTTATTACAATGTTCTTTGTGAAAGACTTTTGTGTCTTTGTGGTTTCTATCTAGCGACAATTTGTCATTATTTTTTGGATGGTCTTTTTTTTGAGAAAATGTGTTTGGACTGCAAAACTTGCGACAGGGATAGTAGTGGAAATCCTTTTGCTTTTTAGATTCTTCACTTCGTTCGGAATGACAAATGTTCTAAAAGCAAAAGATTGCAACGGATAGTCCGGTGACAAAATAGCGCAGGGGAAAGCTTTGGCTTTTGGCAGTCGCCCTAATTGTGTTGGAGAGTTTGAGGATGGGAGAGTTTGGGATTTTGAGAGTAAATAATTAACAAAAAATAAAATAAATATGGCAACAGGAAGTATTAATGTATCGGTGGAGAATATTTTTCCGCTTATCAAAAAGTTTCTTTACAGTGACCACGAAATTTTTCTGCGTGAGCTGATTTCTAACGCAACGGATGCGACGACGAAGCTAAAGCATTTGACAACAATTGGTGAAGCGAAGGTTGAATATGGCAACCCGATAATTGAAGTTAAAATTGATAAAGATGCGAAAACGCTGACTATCAAAGACCAGGGAATCGGGATGACTGGTGAAGAGGTTGAGAAATATATCAATCAGGTGGCTTTTTCCGGAGCCGAGGAATTTCTGGAAAAATATAAAGATTCTGCTAAAGATGCCGGTATTATCGGGCATTTTGGTCTTGGATTTTATTCGGCGTTTATGGTGGCGGAGAAAGTGGAAATCTTGACTAAATCTTACAAGGAAGATGCGAAAGCAGTTCGCTGGGTTTGTGACGGAAGTCCGGAATATACGCTTGAAGAAACGGAAAAAGCTGACAGAGGAACGGAAATTATTCTTCATATCGCAGATGATTCTACGGAGTTTTTGGAGGAATTCAGAATCCGTGAGCTTTTGACAAAGTATAATAAATTCAATCAGATTCCAATTAAATTTGGTACTAAAACTGAGACTTTGCCTTTGCCGGAAGGTGCTGCTGAAGATGCGAAACCGGAAACAATTGAAGTTGATAATATCATCAACAATACCAATCCGGCCTGGACAAAAGCGCCTTCCGAACTTAAAGATGAGGATTACAACAATTTCTACCGAGAATTGTATCCGATGCAGTTTGAAGACCCGTTGTTCCATATCCATCTGAATGTGGATTATCCGTTCAACCTGACAGGTGTTTTGTTCTTCCCGAAACTAGGGAATAATCTAAATATCGAGAAAGATAAAATACAATTGTATCAAAATCAGGTTTTTGTGACAGATGAGGTGAAGGGTATTGTTCCTGATTTCCTGATGTTGTTGAGAGGTGTGATTGATTCTCCGGACATTCCGCTGAACGTTTCCCGTTCTTATTTGCAGGCTGACGGCGCAGTGAAGAAAATCTCTTCTTACATCACGAAAAAAGTGGCGGACAAAATGGTTTCATTAATCAATGACAACCGTGAAGATTACGAAAAGAAATGGAATGATATCAAAATCGTTATCGAATACGGAATGATTTCCGAAGATAAATTCTATGAAAAATCTGACAAGTTTGCGCTTTATCCAACAACGGATAACAACTATTATCTTTGGAATGAATTGATTGAAAAAATCAAACCAACTCAAACGGATAAAGATGGAAAGACCGTGATTCTTTACGCAAACAATGCGGATGAGCAACACAGTTACATAGAGTCTGCGAAAGAAAAAGGTTATGAGGTTCTGTTATTGGATTCTCCTATTGTTCCGCACCTTATCCAGAAATTAGAAGCATCAAAAGAGAATGTTTCTTTTGCGAGAGTGGATGCTGACCATATCAACAACCTTATCAAAAAAGATGAGCCTAAGATTTCTAAACTAAATGATTCGGATAAAGAGACTTTGAAGAAGGAGATTGAAGAATCGATCAATGACCAGAAGTTTACCGTTCAGCTGGAAGATTTGGATTCTACGGATGCGCCGTTTACATTGACTCAGCCGGAGTTTTTCAGAAGGATGAAAGATATGCAGGCGACTGGCGGTGGCGGAATGTTTGCAATGGGTGGTTTCCCGGAGATGTATAATCTGGTGGTGAATGCTAACTCAAATTTCGCTGAGGAATTATTGAAAAAAGATAATGCTGATGATAAAAAAGTGATGATCAATCAGGCTTTGGATTTGGCAAAATTGTCTCAGAATCTTTTGAAAGGAAAAGAGCTGACAGATTTTATCAAGCGTAGTTTTGAGAGCTTGAAGTAAAAACTTAAATATGATGTAAACAAAAAAGGAACTCAAATTTGAGTTCCTTTTTGTTATTTGATTTTCGAAAGTACATCTACCGTTTCTTCCAGATAGAAATCCCGTTCAAGATTTTTTCTCCAGTTTTCTGTTTTCTTGGCAAAAGCCTCGTCTTTTTTGATTCTTTCCGCTTCGTCCGGGTGAATCGTAAATTTCAGTCCATTATTGAATTTATCCAGACCTTTGAATTTTTCGATTTGAGCTTTACGCGTTTTCATCAGCTCATTGAATTTGGTTTGGTTCAGAGTGATGGTTTCTTCTTTATCAAGCGCTTCTTTCCATTCAGCAGACTCCTGTAACATTTTGTAGTTTTTGTTATCAGCCAATTGCTTGTCCAGTTCTGCCTGCAATTGAGGAATATTAAGCCCGGTCAATTTTTTATAAGAAGTCGTTTCGATTTTGTCCCAAGGCAAAGCGAATTGGTCAAAACGTTCTCCAACATCTGAATAAGAGAAGAAATCCTTCATTTTAAGGTCAGATTCCACGCCTTTTCTTTGAGTAGATTCTCCCGTGATTCTGTAGAATTTCTGAATCGTCAGTTTCAAAGCTCCGAAATCGTCATTCGTATTCAGGAATCTGTTAAGTTCCACAAAAGTCTGTACGGTTCCTTTCCCGAAAGACTGTGGAGAGCCCACTATTGCTGCTCTTCCATAATCCTGCATTGCTCCTGCAAGAATTTCTGAGGCAGAAGCCGATAATTCGTTTTGCATGATTACAAGCGGACCTGTCCAGATAGGTTCGTTAGATTTATTGCTCAAAGTCTGAACTTTTCCACGACTGTCTTTTACCTGAACATAAGGACCTGCGTTCATAAACAATCCCATGATATCGCCAACCTCTGTCAAAGAACCTCCACCATTGCTTCTAAGGTCAAGAATGATTCCTTCTACATTTTCTTTTTTAAGTTTGATTAGTTCTGCTTTGATATCGTCAGAAGCATTTCTGCCTTTTGGGTCTTCAAAATCTACGTTGAAGCTTGGAAGGTAAATGAATCCATATTTTTTTCCGTTTTTAGCAGTTACAGCAATACTTCTTGCAAAAGTATCTTCAATAGCCACTTCTTCACGAATCATCGTTACTTCTTTAATAGTCTTATCTTTTTTCTCAACGGTCAAAGTAACAGGTGTTCCCTTTTCTCCACGGATTAACCGAACCGCTTCGTCAGACAACATTCCGACAACATTAACTGGTTCTTCATTCGGCTTAGATTTTACTTTAAGGATTTTATCGCCGGAAGTCAGTTGTTTTGATTTCCATGCTGGTGCGCCGATTGTCAATTCTCCAAGATATAGGTAACCTCTTTTTTCCTGAATTAAAGCACCAATGCCAATCACTTTTCCGGTGAATTGCATATCAAATTCCTCTTTGTTTTTCGGAGAGAAATAGTTGGTGTGCGGGTCAAAAACTTCTGTGTAAGCGTTCATATAAACTGTAAACCAGTCCATTTTTTTTCTCTTCTTGAATCTTCTGAAAGAATCTGTAATCAAATCTTTTACTTCAGCGGTCGCTTTTTCACGCTTCTTTTCAGCGGAAAGAGGCGCATATTTTATTGTATCCGGAAGTTTATTATTAACTACAGAATCTTTTTTCTTCTTCTGTGCTTCTTCCTTACTGGTTAGAGTTTCAATTTCCTGAAGGATATTATACTTGATATATTTTTTCCATTCTTCGCGTTGTTGTTTTGCATCAACAGGATTCACTCTTTTCTTTGGTTCAAGAATCAACTCATCATTTTCATCAAGATTGATTGGCTTAGAAAGAATATCCTGAGTCATTTTATCGATTTCATCAACTCTTTGATAAAGTCTGTCAACCGTTAATTTATAGAAAACAAGATTTCCGTTGTTCAGATAATCATCCAGCTTTGTATTGTGCTTTTTAAATTCATCAATATCAGATTGAAGAAAATATCGTTTGGAAGCATCTATATCTTCAAGATATTTGTCATAAACATCCTGAGAATAAGCATCATTGATTGGTTTTGGACTGTAATGAAGATAGGAAAGTGTATTTTTCACGCTGACCATGATGGTCTGCATTTTTTCATCATCATTTTGTGGAGAATTGAAACAGAACATCAGCGTCATAAGAGGCGCAAACATCAGCAGTTTCTTGAACTTGATTTTTTTGAACATATAATTTTAAATCTGTACTTGTATTAGTATTTTTTTTGTTTTGAATGTTACGAAGATATTCAAAAACGAAACCAAATTTAACACCTTATTTTAATTAAAGTATTATAAATTGGTTATTTTTGAGAGATTTTTCAAAAATCCACAAAAAAGAAAAAATATAAAAAGAAAACTTATGAACAGACCATTGATATTGGTAACCAATGATGACGGAATTACTGCGCCCGGAATTAGAAAATTAATCAGCATAGTCAACGAAATTGGAGACGTTATTGTAGTTGCCCCCAATTCTCCTCAAAGTGGAAAAGGCCATGCTATCACCATCAACTCAACTCTAAGCTTCGAGGAGTTGAATCTTGAAGGACCTCAGAAAGATTTCTCTTGCTCCGGAACGCCTGTGGATTGTGTAAAAATGGCGTTAGATAAAATTCTTCCGAGAAAACCGGATTTAGTAGTTTCAGGAATCAATCACGGGGCAAATTCCTCTATCAATGTAATCTACTCCGGAACAATGTCTGCCGCTGTAGAAGCAGGAGTGGAAGGTTTACAAGCTATAGGCTTTTCTCTTTCTGATTTGAAATGGGAAGCGGATTTTGACCAGGCAGAAGAATTTATCAGAGATATTATTCTTAAAACCCTGGAAAACCCAATGCCAAAAGGTGTTGTTCTTAATGTTAATATTCCAAAATTGAACAAAGCAGAAATCAAAGGCATCAAAGTTTGTAAACAAGCTAATGCTAAATGGGAAGAAAGTTTTGATGAAAGAACCAATCCGCACGGAAGAAAATATTACTGGCTGACCGGTTACTTCAATAATATGGATGAATCCGAGGATGCAGACGAAACAGCACTTGCTAATGGATATGTCAGTATTGTTCCTGTGAAATTTGATTTGACAGCCTACGAATATATGAATAAGTTGAATTCTATTTATCAATAAAAAACAATGAATGGAGTTTGTAAAACAATTTTTTCTTTCCAAGAATATCTCTCTTACTGATAAGGATTGGGAAGAGTTTCGAGATAAAAATCAACGATTCGAGTATAAAAAAGGTGATCTTATTTTAAAAAAAGGTGAAGTAGATGATTATCTTTCAATCGTTGAAGAAGGGGCAGCAAGACTTTTTTTTACAAAAGAGAATAAAGAACTCACTATCCGATTTGTCTTCAAGTATGAATATCTTACAGCATATGATTCTTTCACACAAAGAACACCTTCCAGATGTGATGTGGAAGCCCTTACGGATATGGTTGTATGGAGATTACAGTATGATGATTTACAAGATTTGTACAAAAGACATAACGTTGGTAATCTGGTAGGAAGATTGATTATAGAGAAGCTATATGTTGAAAAATTAAATAGAGAGCTCTCTTTTCTGAGCGAAAGTGCAGAAGAAAGATATTTGAAATTGATGAAAGAGCATCCAATACTTTTTCAAAAAATTCCGCTCAAACATATTGCATCATATATGGGGATAACACCACAGGCTCTCAGTAGAATAAGAAGGCGAATTTCTTAACCGAGGTTCATTTCATTTAACATAATATTATCCTAAATTTGCAACAATCTATATGATTAAAAAATCCAAATGAAGGAAAGAAAGCATTCAGTGGTTCACTGGGTGCTTTTTTAAATGATAGATTGAAAGGGGTAATGACTAATAAAAACCGCTATTTAATAGCGGTTTTTATTTTAGTTAAAAGCATTATCATAAGTCATCGATGAAAAATCGATTTTTAAGATTGCTTTGGAATCAACCGGATTTTCGTTACATTTTGCAGGAATCCAAGTTTTATTAACTTTCGTTGCGGCGTCTTTCAAATCTTTCAGAAATGGTTCACTGTTTGCGACTTTTGGTCCGGCTTCAACTTTGGATAGAAATAAGCTTAACGAAAATAGTAATGATTTCATAGTATTTGATTTTGTAAAATTGATGAAAGAAAATTTATGCCAAAACGCTTCTGATTAGCAATGATTTATAAAACTTCTATCTGATTTTTCAACAAATCTTCAAACTCATCTCTTTTTCTGATAAGATGCGCTTTTCCGTCAAGGAACATTACTTCCGCAGGTTTCAGTCTGGAATTGAAATTGGAGCTCATCTCAAAACCATAAGCTCCAGCATTTCGGAAAACAATAATGTCACCTTCTCTCACTTCATGGATTTTTCTGTCCCAAGCAAAAGTGTCTGTTTCACAAATGTTTCCAACGACTGTGTAGATTCTTTCCGGACCTTTTGGGTTCGAAAGATTCTCAATAATATGATAAGAATCGTAGAACATCGGACGGATCAAATGATTAAAACCTGAGTTAACGCCAACAAAAACTGTAGCAGTTGTTTGCTTGATTACATTCGATTTTACAAGAAAATGTCCGCTTTTACTTACCAGGAATTTTCCAGGTTCAAACCAAAGCTGGAATTTTTTACCTGTTGATTCTTCGTGTTTTTTTATCGCAGCGTTGACTTTTTTCCCAAGAGATTTCACATCAGTTTCGATGTCGCCGTCCTGATAAGGGACTTTGAAACCGCTTCCCATATCCAGATATTTCAAGTTTGGGAAATGTTCAGCCAATTCGAACATAATGTCAAGACCTTGAAGGAAAACATCCGGGTCTTTGATCTCGCTTCCCGTGTGCATATGAAGACCTTCCACATTGATGTTGGTGGATTTCATAACACGCTCGATGTGACGAAGCTGGTGGATGGAAATTCCGAATTTGGAATCGATGTGTCCTGTTGAGATCTTATAATTTCCTCCGGCAAAAATATGCGGATTGATTCTCACAAAAATCGGATAAGAACCACCGAATTTATTTCCAAATTGTTCCAAAATCGAAATATTATCGATGTTGATATGTACATTCAGAGACATTGCTTCCTCGATTTCTGCAAGGTCAACACAGTTTGGTGTGAAAAGGATTCTGTCATTGGTAAAACCTGCTTTCAATCCCAGTTTCACCTCATTGATAGAAACACAGTCGAGAGAAGCGCCTAACTTTTCGACGTATTTCAGGATATTGATATTGGTTAAAGCTTTGGCTGCATAGAAAAATCTTGTGTTCTTCGAGAAAGAAGAAGTCAGCTTTTCGTATTGTTCGCGTATCGAATTAACATCATAAACATAAACGGGTGTCCCGAATTCTTTTGCTATACTTAGCAAATCCTGATTTGTCATAAGGTAGATTTTTAAAATAAAAAGGCAGATTCTTATAAAAAGAGTCTGCCGCAATAGATATCTTATGCACGCAACTCTTTATACATTCCAAACCTTAGAGAACCTTACAGCTCCCTTTTTTCCGATTTTGCTTTGTTTAAAATATTGCATTGCTTTTGTTTAATTTTTTTTTGCAAACTTAAGTGATTGTATTTGGCTTTGCAAATGCCAGAACGTAAAGATTTGGTAATCAGAAGTATTTTTTTTAAGTTACCGTTACCGAGAAGTTTTTTGACCAGAATCGGATTGAGTACTGGTCTTTTCGGAATTTTGATTAAATAAACTGATGCCGAGACCTAATCCCAACCAAGGTTTTCCGTTGTATATCCAGGATTTTTCAATTTCAGAATTTTTATTGATAATATCCCATCCGACACCCGCCAACAAGTTGATTTGTTTATACCCAAGCAACAAATGGAGTGAAGGAGTGAAAGCTGGTCTTTCCGTATTATCGGTCACAAACCCATTGGTAGAAGCAGCATCTAAAGTTACCGAAGATAATGAAAGACCAATGACACCACCAACATGAAAATCATTCAAAAATTTATAAGTATAATTTGCAGAGCCCCCCAAGCTCAAATTATTTGTAAATACTGATGGAGAAAATCTGAATTTAAAGGGAGTGGTGATGGTTCCGAAAGTAATATCCCATTTCTTTTGTTTGATGAATCTGGAATACTTAATTCTATCATCTTTACTAATCAAGAAAAATCGAGGAGAATGAACAGGTTCAATAATATTTACTAACCTTTTATCTTTAAGCACTTTTTTCTCTACCAATTCTGTAGAAGAATTAAATTTTTCAGCTTTTATTGAGTCCTTTTCCCAGTTCAAAAATTTAATCACAACCGATTGATCCGATTTTTCTTTTTCAATGGTAAATAAATATCCTTTCATTGCGATTTCCTTTTTACCTGGTTGCTCTCCAATTCCATCACAGGAAACAACGGAGATGTTCTGGTCTAAAATATAGATTCCATCCAATTTTGTATTCGTTTCATTATTCTGTCCCCAACTAAAGTTGGAAACTAAAAAAATCATAAGTAGTAATAACTTTGTTTTCATAATCATATTTTTTGAGTTAAATATTATTTTTAGCCTAATGATTAAATTTCAATTGAAGAATTGACTATTCTTTAATAAATTTTGATGTAATATTGACATCAGATTTTGTAATTGCTTTAATCAGGTAGGTTCCGTTCGGAAGCTTGGCAACATCTGCAGCTTTACCCGAGATATTTTGCCTGATGATTTTCCCGTCAATAGAAAAAATTGTGGCAGACTTTACTTCCTCAGAAAAGTTGAGAATATCTCTAGCCGGATTAGGATAAATGCTAAATTTTGATTTCGAAGATTCTTTTGTGGATAGCAGTGTATCAATTGTAGAACTAAGATTGGCAGAAACTGGCCATTTCCAAGAAATAAAAGTTGATGCCAGATTGATGTTGGCTGCCTGTGATGCGGCAATTATGAAATTGTCAACCGCATCTTGAGTCGTATTTGCAGAAGGTCTTGTCCCTGCAAATTTCCAAACATTCCGTACCCAGTTTTCACCATACAGATCATGAAGCTTAAAACAAAATGACGCAAACAAATCGGTTGCACCTAACCCGGAACCACTAATTCCTGTTCCTATTCCCAGAGTATTGTTCCAGCTCAAATTTGCATCTGACATATATGTCGTAAAAAGATTTCTTACATTGCTTTCAAATTGCGGATAGGTCCATGAATTGAAATTAGCACCAGCAAGACTTTGATTATCAATTGCCATAAATCTCATGAATACGGCATAGCCCGTTACAATGGGATCATTGGATTTGTATTTTAATTGATTGTCATAGAACCAAAAATTTCTTCCGAATTCATAAAAAGGTTCCTGGCTGTACTGGTTGTTATTATGCAATGTATTGTAAAAATTATTGAAATAGGTTGTTTGCAGTTCAATACCTGTCCATCCGAGATATCCGCAGCCGGCTCCGCAGGTGGAGGGCACTTCTGCAATGGTAGAAAGACCGTTGAGATAAGTTACCCCGGTATAGAAAGTTGGGTCCCGATTTGTGCACAGCTTGTAATAGTTGTAAGTGCCGTCCATGGCCGCTGCCCATTTTTGCATGGTCGTCTGGTCTAGGGTGTTGGATGATGACAAGATCATGGTTTTTGTGCCGTTCCAGGCATACAGATTGAGGGTTTCTCCATTGAAGTTTTTATAAACCTGTGGCGTTTGTCCCCATAATAAATGTTGTAACGTTCCCAAGAAAATTATTAAAGTTTTTGTTTTCATAATTGTAATCTTTTGATTTGGCCTACTCTATATCGTTTTCGGCTGCTCGATTTTATCCCCCAAAATTATTTCTGGAAAAATTGTATGGCAATACGAAAATCCCTAAATCGCAATGGGATTTTTCCTGTGCCATAGATCGTTGAAAACTAGGGTTTTTCCTATTGCGGAATATTTTGGTTTGTAAGAAATTTGAACTGTTTAACCAATAAAAATTTTTAACGATGAAAAAAATTATTTTATTAAGTGGAATATTGTTACTATGGAATTGTAAAAAATCGGATTCTATAATCAAGGGTTTGAATGACCGTGTAAATATTGTTTCAGATAGTGCCGCTATAACTGCAAAAATAGATAAAGAAATTCCAGAAGAGCTATTGCCTTTAGTTTCACAGCAAGAAACAAAAGCTATAATGATTGCTCCATTCGAAGGGTTTCAAACTTCAATTGACGGTTCAGTTTTGGAAAAAGAGGACTATTTAGCTGATGGTGTCCATGAAATCTCAGAAGATAATTATCGACATAATTTTACAACTTTCAAAAAAGATTTCCAAATAAGTAGAAGTCTTTACAAAAAGATTTTAGGTGATGATTTTAAAAAGCGTGTTGAAGATTTAAATAGCAATGATATTAGTGATGAATATATTAAATTTAATCTTCCTATAACATATAGAGGGGATGACATTACTTATGAAAAAGCAAAAAACGGATTTTGTGATTTTGCAGATGGTGTTTCTGTTTATCATGAAAAATTTTTAAATTTTTTAATCAATAAGAAAAATTTGAAGGCAATTTATATTATAAAGGGAAGAGAGAATGTTAATCTTGAAATATATAATGAAATTTGTGGCAGACAATTAATTACTTCAAAATACACTGAGGGAATGTTTGATGTTGTAACTTCTGACATGAATAGTAGAGAAGATATACACACCTATTACAATCTATCACAAATTCCGACAAAAAAAATATTAAAAATTCAATATAACAAATAGATTTGGTGGACTTCACAATAATTAGTTTTTTTGTTATTATTACTTTTATTCATTCCATTTTTTTTCTTAGATGGAAAAGAAATGGAATTCTTATTTCTTTACTCCTCCTAAGTACTGTAACTGAAATTACAAGAACATTTTCTAAACAATATATTTTTGTTTTGATATATACTTATTTTATCATCATCTTTTGGTTAAAATTTTTATTTTTAGTATTTAATAAAAAAATATTTCTTCCTATTGCGATTCCATTCAGTTTTTTTTGTTTTACAATGATTTTTGTAGCAGATAATTTATTAAATGCTGCTTTTTACATGTTTACTGTTGGATCTATTATTTATATTACTTCATTTATAGTTCTTAGCTTTAATGTTTTAAAAATTGAAAACTTCAATCTTTTTCTTTCTAACGAATTTTTATTAATTATATCTCCTATTTTCTTTTTTATAGGGTTGAGCTTTTTATTTGCTTTTGGTTCAAAAAGCCTTTTCAAGGAAAAGATTTTCGGAAATATTTATCTCTATAATCTAATCAACTACTCCGTCAATCTCATCTATTACTCTCTCATCAATCTCTACATTTACAAAGAATACAAGCGAAACCATGTCTAACTATCAGATTGCCATAGGAATTATTATCGTAATGCTGCTTGTGCTGTTGCTGGTATTGTTCTGTGTCATCTTGGTACGGTTGCATATCAATAAGATTACCAAATATCAGCGGGAGATCCATCAGCAAGACCTGGATTTTCAGAAAACGATCACCCAAAGTATCATGGAAAGCCAGGATGAGGTCCGTAACCAGATTGCCTCGGATCTGCATGATGATGTCGGGCAGAAAATTACCATACTCAATCTGGGAATAGAGAATATGAAGCTGGACCATCCGGAATTCGGGTACGCCTTGGAAGAGCTTACCGGTTCACTTATGCAGATATCAGATTCTGTCCGTTCTACAAGTCATCGGCTATATTCACAATTCTCGGAAGGCGATTCTTTGGTAACTCGTATCCAGAATGATGTAGAATATCTTTCCAGGAAAACGCTCATCAAAATCAAATTTGATCATCCTGAAAATGAAATCTCAAATATTCCGGACAATTATTGGCATATCCTTTTCAGAATGTATCAGGAAATCGTTAATAATGCCATCAGGCACTCCAGGGCCAATCATATAGAAATCAGCATTTGCTATCAGCCAAAATTTATCCTCAAGATTTCTGATAATGGAAAAGGCTTTTCGCAGGAAAAAGTAAAACCTGGCATTGGAATAATTAATTTGAAAAAAAGGGCAGAAATTATTAATTTTGATTTTATCATGACGAGCGCTCCCGGAAAAGGGACGATTACTCAAATTGAAGAAAAGTAAAACTAATAAAAAACATTGCCATTGGAAACTTTTAATATTGCTCTTGTTGATGATCACAAAATTGTGAGAGAAGGACTGAGACAGGTCATAGAAAAAATTGGAGATTATAACGTGTTTCGGGAGTTTGATGACGGAATTTCTTTTCTCTCGGCGTTACCTTTGGAACCCTTTCCGGACCTGGTTATCTTGGACTATTCTATGCCGGAGATGAATGGAATAGAGGTTTTGCAAAAACTGGAAGAATATGGTGAAGACTATAAAGTGCTTTTGCTGACCCAGAATCTGGAAGAAGAAATAATCAACATGGCTTTTCAAAACGGTGCCAGAGGCTTTTTGCATAAAAACTGTAATGCTGGCGAGTTGAAATTTTGTATAGAAAACATCCTGCAATTTGGCTATAGCAACATAACGGAGATTTTGAAACGAATAAAAAATTTCAGACCGCAAGAAAACCTTCAATCCAATCATCTTCAGCTTTCCGAGCGCGAAATACATTTTCTGAATCTGGTCTGTGATGCAAGAGAACTTACTTATGAACAGATTGCCGGGGAAATGAACGTTTCCGTAAAATCGGTGGATGCCTACCGGAACGCTCTTTTTGAAAAATTCAATGTAAAATCAAAAGTTGGTTTGGTCCTTTTTTCTTTTTATCATAAGCTAACAGCACCATTTTTTTAATTACAACGCCACAATTATTTTTTCTGGATCGGCACGATTTCACCTAAAGGTAATATTTCAAACTCATTTCTCAAAAGAGCCAATTGCAAATCGTTTTGAAGCTCTTGTGTGAATTTCGAAACAGGCAACATCAGCTTTTTAATTTTATCTAATGACTGAATCTGATGATACAATTCGTAAAAACCAAAACCTGTCAATTTTCCGTTTTCTAAGATTAGGAAAGACTTTTCTCCCAAAGTTCTTCCGGAAGAAGACCAGATTTCGTTTCTCTTTTTAAGATTGATTTTCTGAGTGAATTCTATTAAATCTTTCAGCTCATCTTTGGACTTGATATAATTGATTGCTTTCAAACCCTGCGTAAAACTCTTGAATCTCAATAATGGTTTTTCTTCCTGCGTACTTTTTATTTTTTCGAGAATGAATTTGTTCTTCCTGTAAAACAGACCAAATGTCAAAGGCTGTCTTTTTTGGATGCCTTTGTTTTGCATCATCAGTTTGGCGATGAGGTCGGTTCCTGTCAGTTCGTAAGAAATTTTTTCGGTCTCATCCTGTAGTTTTTTGTATTTGGCTTTGTCAGAATCGAAGATTTTTTTCGCTGATTTATACAAATCTTCAACCACATCAGAATAGATGATTTTTCCTTCGCTGTTTTGGAAATAAAGTATTCCGCGTTCGTTGGGAAGGTCTTCGGTTAGAAGTTGTACTTTGTTGATGTAGTTTTTTGCGTGATTTTCTTCCTGTTGTAATTGGATTATTTCGTTATTATTATCTTTAATTATCAGTAGTTTAAATAAATCCAAAGTTGCTCTTGCATCTCCACTCGCACGATGCGCTTCACTTAAGGGAATCCCAATCGATTTGCAAAGTTTGCTCAAAGAATAACTTTTCTCATCAGGAATCAATTTTTTAGCTAAAGGAATTGTATCTAAAGTGTTGATTTTGAATTCGTAGCCAAGGCGTTTGAACGATTGGCGAAGCATTCTGTAATCGAAGTCGATATTATGTCCAACCAAGATAGAATCTTGAGTGATTTCTACAACGCGTTTTGCGATTTCGTGGAATTTCGGAGCTGTCAAAACCATTTTTGAGGTAATTCCGGTCAACTTTTGAACAAAAGCAGAAATCTCACTTTCGGGATTCACGAGTGAGATAAACTGGTCTGTAATCTCGTGACCGTCAAATCGATAAATAGCAATTTCTATAATGCTTTCTTTCCGGAATGGTGCTCCGTTACTTTCTATGTCAATTACCGTATACATCTACATTTTTTCGTTCTACAAAGTTAAGAAACTTGAGAAGTTTCCTTTCTCGAACATCTTGTTGTTAATCAATTCTATTTTCTTAATGGAGCCAACTGGAACTATAGTGACAATTTTACTTCCTTTTTCAACATAAAAGAAATAAGCGCTATTGGAATCAATTAGGTAGATATCTTTTTGATTTCCAGAATCATCCGTTATCCTGTGCTTGATTTTTAAATTGTTATTTGCGATTCTGTCTTTTACATTGATTCCTGTGCCTAAACCGCCTCCAAGAAAGAAAGAAGCAATCATAAATGCTACTAAAAAATAAACTTGTTTTTTGATATGAAGTTTTAAATCTTGCTCCGTTGCCTCGGGATTTTTTTTGTAAAAGGACCTGTAAACCAGAGATTTTTGAACCCAGGTTTTGTGGCTGTTTTTTGCAAGAAAATTATTATACAAAATGATTCCCAGAACGAGAATAATTACTGTCGCTAAAATGATTGGCTGAGAAGTCAATTCTGCAATCGGACTTATCAAGATATCCATTATGGAAGAATATTTCAGAAAATTGATTCCCAGCATATAGAAAAAAACACCGTCTCTTAATATTCCTAAAATAATGAGGTACAGATAGCCTAATGGTAGAAGAGTTTGGAGTTTTTCAATCAGTTTATAATCCATTAATTAGTTTTTATTATCTTCTTTTTTTCATACTGAACATTCCCAGAATAAACTTCGCGCCTTCTCTTGCCAAGGTGTTCAGAAACGTTTTTCCGGCTCGGCTTTCGATGACCTGTTCAAACATTCCAGGCTCTTCTTTTGGCAGAGCTGGTCTTCCTCTTGTTGGCGTTGGAATCACAGTTTGAGTATGTTCTTCGATTCTTTTATTTAGGATTTCGTAAGCACTTTCTTTATCGATTGTCTGCTCGTATTTTCTTACTAATGAAGAGTTGCCCGTCAATTCATCGATTTCTGATGAGGTCAAAACATCCATTCGGCTTTCCGGGGAAATTAGATAAGTCTGAACCAAAGGTGTCGGAATTCCTTTCTCGTCAAGAGCTGTTACAAAAGCTTCTCCAATACCAAGATTCTGAATCAGTTCATTAGCCTTATAAAATTCGGTAATTGGATAATTTTCAACCGCTTTGTCGATTTCTTTTCTGTCTTTTGCGGTAAAGCCTCTTAGAGCATGCTGGATTTTCAAACCAAGTTGACTCAATATATTTTCCGGGACATCCCCCGGAATCTGAGTGATGAAATAAATCCCGATTCCTTTGGAACGAATCAATTTCACCATCGTTTCGATTTGAGAAAGCAACGCCTTCGAAGCCTCATTGAAAATCAAATGGGCTTCATCAATGAACAGAACCAATTTTGGTCTTCCGCTATCACCTTCCTCAGGAAAACTCATATAAATCTCGGCAAATAATGAAAGCATAAAAGTTGAGAAAAGATTCGGTTTGCTTTGAATATCATCAACTCGGAAAATATTCACAACGCCTTTTCCGTTTCTGGTTTGCAATAAATCATCGACTTCAAAGCTTGGTTCTCCAAAGAAAGTAGAAGCGCCCTGTTGCTCCATTGCAACAATCGAACGTAAAATTGCTCCCAAAGATGCGGGTGCAATTGAACCGTAATTATCAGCCAATTCTTTTTTACCAACCGGATTGTCGGTCACATATTGCAAAACTTTTTTCAAATCCTGTAAGTCAACAAGCGGTAAAGCCTTGTCATCACAATATTTGAAGACAATCGACATAATACTTTGCTGCGTATCATTAAGACCAAGGATTTTACTCAACAAAATCGGTCCGAATTCCAAAACCGTTGCTCGAAGTTTCACGCCTTTTGCGCCGGAAATGGTCATCAATTCTACCGGAAAACTTTGCGGCGAATAAGGTAATTGTGTTTTGGCGTAACGGTCTTTGATGTTGTCATTTTCTGTTCCTGCTTCTGCGATTCCGGAAAGATCGCCCTTGATATCCATAACCAAAGTCGGGATTCCTGCGTGGGATAATTGCTCTACAAAAACCTGAAGTGTTTTGGTTTTTCCGGTTCCGGTTGCTCCAGCAATTAATCCGTGTCTGTTGACGGTTTTCAAAGGAATCGAAACGTTGACTTCCGTTACAACTTCGCCATCCAGCATTCCTTTTCCTAAAATGATATGGTCTCCTTTCGGTTTATATTTTGCGTTAAGGTCGGTGATAAATTTTTCTTTATTGGACATCGATTGGTTTTTTTCAATCCTTAAATTTAAAAATAATTTTCAGAAACAATTTAAAACTTGAATGAATTATAAGATTCTTTGAAAAACACTTTAGTCATTTAAGAGTTTTATAAAATGATGATTTTTTTAGTTTAATTGTTCTTAAGTGACTTTTTCAAATTTCATTTATCAAAAAATTAAGGGTTAACTATTTTTGATTGAATTAAAAATAGGTTTTCAAAGTTATCACAGGATTTTATCTGATATCAATTATCTTTGTCATAAAATGTTTTTGTATGCGCGCTTATAACACAAAAAATTTCCTCAAAATACTCATCAGTCTTCACAAGTCAGATACGCTTAAGGTTCTTTTTCCAACGATATTATTGGTTGGTATCTATTGTTATGGCGTTTATTATTTGGAAGTAAAATTTCTGCATCTGAATTCCAAATCATCAATCAGTAATATTGGAATGATTCATTCTTTACTCGGATTTGTTTTGTCTTTGCTATTGGTTTTCAGGACTAATACAGCTTATGACCGATGGTGGGAAGGAAGAAAACTTTGGGGAAAACTGGTGAATGACAGTAGAAATTTTGTTATTAAAATCAATAGCATTCTTCCGGAAAATGATGTCAAAAACCGAGCTCAAATTGCAAGATATCTCAAGTTTTTCCCACATTTTCTGGCAAGTCATCTTTCCAAAGAATCCACAAGATTGGTTTTGGATGAGGATTTTTCTGACTTGCAGAAAGAATTGAAACATCATCCGCCGGCAGAATTGGTTTTTTTATTAACTAGAAAGTTATATCAACTCAAAAAGGAAAATAAAATTTCTGACACAGAAATGTTGTTCCTTGATACGCAATTGTCCGGATTTCTGGATGTTTGTGGCGGTTGCGAGAGAATCAAAAATACACCTATTCCCTATTCCTATTCATCATTCATCAAGAAGTTTATCATTTTTTATGTGATGGCACTTCCTGTTGCTAATGTCGTTAATCTCGGATGTTTTATGATTCCGATTACAATGTTTGTTTATTATGTCCTGATGAGTCTGGAACTAATTGCGGAAGAAATCGAAGACCCGTTTAATAATGATGAGAATGATATTCCCATGGAAGCTATCTCTCAAAATATAGAAAGAAGTATAAATTTAATTTCAAATAAAGCCTGATTTTGACAAAGAAACTGAAACTCGAAGAACTTGGAAGAATTGATGTAGAAACCTTTAAAAAAACAGCGAAGATACCATTGGTTGTGATTCTTGACAGCGTGAGAAGCATGCATAATGTTGGCGCAATTTTCCGAACAGCCGATGCATTTTTGGTGGAAAAAATTGTTCTTTGCGGAATCACGCCTCAGCCGCCTCATCGCGAAATTCACAAAGCTGCATTGGGTGCTACAGAAAGTGTGGATTGGATTTTTGAGGAAAATATTAATACAGCAATCAATAATCTTAAGAAGGAAAATTTCAATATTATTGGAATTGAACAAACTTCAACAAGCTTGTTGATTTCTGATTTTGAAATTAATCCTGAAGAAAAATATGCCTTAATTCTTGGAAATGAAGTGGACGGAATCTCGGATGAAGCTTTAAATAATATTGATACTTTTCTTGAAATTCCTCAGCTCGGAACAAAACATTCTCTTAACGTAAGTGTCTGTGGCGGAATTGTAATCTGGGAGTTTGCGAAAAATCTTGGAATTAAAAAATAAAAAACTGCAAACACTAGAAGTGCTGCAGTTTGAAATAAATCTAATAAAAAGTAAAAATGAAAGGCGACAAAGATATATTTTTTGTTTAATACAATGCAATACTTTTTGTGAAATTTTATAAAAATTTTTAAAATCTTTTGTGGCTAAGGATTTTTTGTAAATTAGCATAATGTTTATCAAAGACTACATTTCCAAAGATTATCCTGCTTTCAGCAACAGAGATTCTATAGAAGAGGCTTCTGAGGTTGCAAAGGAGTTTGGTTATTCCCATGTTTTTATAGTAAACAAGGGCGTTTTCCTTGGAGGTCTCAGCCAGTCTTTTCTGGAAGATAGTCCGGAAGGGAAATTGGATAGCCTCAACATCCATTACGAGCGTTTTGCAATCATTGAAGACAGTAGTCTGCTAGACAGCATCAAGCTTTTCCATACTTTCAATGCCAACGTAATTCCTGTTATTTCAAAAGAAGAAAAGTATTTGGGATATATCTCGTGTGATGATATCTTTAATGAATTTTCAAAATATCCTTTGTTTTCTGAAAATGGTGCAATCCTTACAATTCAAACTACAGGTTTGCATTACTCAATGACGGAGATTTCTCAAATCGTGGAAAGTAACAATGCGAAAATCTATGGAACTTTCATCAGCGCTATAAAGGAAGACAGCATAGAAATCACGCTTAAAATCAGTAATGAAAATCTAAGTTCAATAGACGAGACGTTTGAAAGGTATGGTTATAATGTTATCAACAAGCATTATGACGACGAGAAAGAAGAACTGTTGAAAGACCGTTTCGGGTTCTTTCAGAAATTTTTGGAAATATAATTTATGAAGGCAGCTATCTATTCTCAAAAAAAAGACCTCGATACGTTTTTGTATCTCAATAAATTCATTTCCGAACTGGCACTTAGAGATGTTTCCGTGGTTCTTCATTCGGAAATGGCAGAGAAACTTAATTTTTCCAAAGAATTCGATACGTTTTCATGCAAAGAAGAACTTAAGAATAAAAATGTCAATATCGTTTTCAGTTTTGGTGGTGACGGCACAATTCTCAATGCATTGACCTTTATCCAGGATTTGGAAATTCCTATTATCGGTGTTAATACAGGACGATTGGGATTTTTGGCAAATTTCAGAAAAGACCAGATTTTCGATGAATTAGATTCTATTATTCTAGAAAAAAATTATAATATCAGTGAGCGTTCTGTAATTAAAATCACAACGGACAGCAATTCCAACATCGATTTTCCTTTTGCCCTTAATGATGTCAGTCTCTCAAGAAAGGAAACAACCTCGATGATTACTGTCGAATCTTATATTAATGATGATTTTCTAAATGTTTTCTGGGGTGATGGATTGATTGTTTCCACACCAACAGGTTCTACCGCGTATTCTTTAAGCTGTGGAGGACCAATTATTTCTCCGGCGAATGATAATTTTGTCATCACACCGATTGCGCCTCATAATCTGAATGTCCGTCCATTGATTGTAAAAGACGACGCAAAAATAAAATTGACTGTTAAAAGCCGCGTTCCCGAATATACTCTGGCTTTGGATTCCCGACTTTATCATATGGAAGTGGGAAGTGAGATTCTGATAGAAAAGGCAAGCTTTTCATTATTTTTAATCAAACCGAAAAATTTCAGTTTCTACGAAACAATTCGCCAAAAACTGCTATGGGGGAATGATAAGAGGAATTAATATCAAAAAATTATACTTAACATAACATATTGAAAAGTGAAGTTGTAATTGTTAATAATTTAGTAACTTTACAGACCAAAAAATCTTAAAAAAATAAATAAAATGAGCAGAAAATTTCCGGCAGGAGTTGCCACTGGTTCTTTAGTAACAGAAATATTCGAATATGCCAAAGAGAAGCAATTTGCGCTGCCAGCGGCTAATGTAATTGGTTCTAGTAATATCAACGCAACTTTGGAAACTGCTGCGAAACTTAATGCGCCTGTAATTATCCAGTTCTCAAACGGAGGTTCTATCTTCAATGCTGGGAAAGGTTTGAGCAACGATGGACAAAAAGCTGCAATTCTTGGAGCTGTAGCAGGAGCAAAACATATCCACACTTTGGCAGAAGCTTACGGAGCAACTGTTATCCTTCATACAGACCACTGTGCAAAAAAATTATTGCCGTGGGTAGATGGACTTTTGGATGCAAGTGAAGAATTTTACAAACAAAACGGAAAATCACTTTATTCATCCCACATGCTAGATTTATCGGAAGAGCCGATTGAGGAAAATCTTGAGGTTTCTGCTAAATATTTCGAAAGAATGGCAAAAATGGGAATGACGCTTGAAATCGAATTGGGTGTAACCGGTGGAGAAGAAGATGGTGTTGACAATTCTGATGTCGACAGTTCAAAACTATACACTCAGCCGGAAGAAGTTGCGCACGCTTACGAAGTTTTGAAAAAAGTTTCTGACAACTTCACGATTGCTGCTGCTTTTGGAAACGTACACGGTGTTTACAAGCCAGGTAACGTAAAATTAACTCCGAAAATCCTTGATAATTCTCAGAAATATGTTCAGGAGAAATTCGGAACAGGAGAGAAGCCGGTAAATTTCGTATTCCACGGTGGTTCTGGTTCTACTTTGTTGGAAATCCGTGAAGCAATCAGTTATGGTGTTGTAAAAATGAATATCGATACAGATTTACAATTCGGTTACACAGAAGGCATCAGAGACTATATGACTGAGAAAATCGATTACCTAAGACATCAAATAGGAAACCCGACAGGGGCTGACGCACCGAACAAGAAATTCTATGACCCGAGAGTTTGGGTAAGAAAAGGAGAAGAGACTTATATCAAGAGATTGACTCAGGCTTTTGAAGACCTGAACAATATCAATACACTTTAATTTTATAAATGATAATCGATGAGCGATAAATGATTATGGTCATTTGCTTCCATCAATTATCATTTATCATTTATCAATTATAGATTATATGGCATTTGATTGGTTTAAAAGGAAAACGCAAAACATCACCACTTCTACGGAAGACAAGAAAGACGTTCCGAAGGGACTTTGGCATAAAACGCCAACTGGAAAAATTATAGAAGCAGAAGAACTTAAAGCTAATAATTTTGTGTCTCCGGAAGATGGCTTCCATGTAAGGATTGGCAGTAGAGAATATTTTGACATGCTTTTTGATAAGCAGAAATTCCAAGAGTTGGATGCTGATGTGGAAAGTGTTGATGTCCTTAAATTTAAAGATACCAAATCGTACACAGACCGTCTGAAAGAAGTGAAGTCCAAAACCAAACTAACCGATTCTATCCGTAACGCTATCGGAAAAGTAAACGGTGTGGAAATGGTGGTTTCTTGTATGGATTTTGCTTTCATCGGTGGTTCTTTGGGCTCTGTAATGGGGGAGAAGATCAGAAGGGCTATTGACTATTGTATCAAGAACAAATTGCCGTATATGATCATTTGCCAATCAGGTGGAGCAAGGATGCAGGAAGCGGCTTACTCGCTGATGCAGTTGGCAAAAGTTCAGGCAAAATTGGTTCAGCTTTCTGATGCTGGTTTGCCTTACATCGCTTATTTGACCGACCCGACGTTTGGTGGAATCACAGCTTCGTTTGCAATGACTGCAGATTTGATTATTGCCGAGCCAAGCGCTTTGATCGGTTTTGCCGGACCAAGAGTTATCCGTGAAACAATTGGTAAAGATTTACCGGAAGGTTTCCAGACATCGGAGTTCTTGCAGGAAAAAGGCTTTGTTGATTTCATCGTGAAAAGAACGGAAATCAGACAGCAGGTTTCCAGAGCTGTGAAACTTTTGATTCACGAATATCATTGATCATATTATTAAATTAAAATATACTCTCTCAAATTTGGGAGAGTTTTTTATTCATGAGATTTATAGGGATTTTTTTCAGAACGTTGAAATCATTGACATTTAAAAAACTTTTGAAGGTTTTTTCTATTGGTATAATGCATCCATTGTTTGCAACTCTGTACACTTATGCAAGCTTTAAGGCATTTAAAAAAGCGAAAGAACTATATCCTGAAACCAATTCCAATAATGGCGAAGGAAATGCCTTCAGACATGCCTATTGGTGTTGTTTGATTATGATGTATTTCTGCAAAGTTTCTTCACCTGAAAAATCGTTGAAATGGTGTGAAAAGCTTACTAATATGCATGAAGATCTTTTTCCAAACAAGCCTTTGGAAACTAAAATGGATCTTCATAATAATAAAGTTGGTATGGATTATTTTATGAGTCTTTTGCCTGGTGTCCATCGACAGTTTTTTGAAAGTAGTTTTTTTATTAAGGAATTACAAGAGAGAACTAAAAAGGCTATTTTGATTAAATCTGTTGAAGAAGAAGTTGAAGAAGATATTTTAATTTATTTGGAGTAAAAGAGACTTAATACTAAGTCTCTTTTCTTGTCTATCCGAAATTCTAACAGTTCAGTCGGAATTTTCACCAGTTCGGTCGGATAATTTTCTTTTTGATGTTCAGGCAGCCTACTTTTGAACCATCAAATAAATTTAAAACAATGAAAACATCAGTATTCTTCTCCCTATTCTTAGTGTTATTATCAATATTTTCAAAAGCTCAAATGGACCATATGTTCTATCAGCCGAAAAAGGAAATGAAAACTCTGGAATATAAAAATATCGAAAACATAAGTCTTCCTGTGGAAAACGATACAATCACAGCAGTCGTTCTGAAACCAGAATCAAAATCAATCAAGAAAACAATTTTATTTTTCCACGGTGCAGGAGGGAATATATCAACTTACCAATATATCACAAAACCATTGGTAGACGACGGATTCCAAGTAGTAATGATTGACGTAAGAGGTTATGGGAAATCAACCGGAAAACCAACACATCTCAATGTTGCGGCAGACGGTCAAAAAATGTTCGATTATCTTTTGACAAGAAGAGACATCAGCAGCACAAAAATTTATCTATATGGAGCTTCTTTAGGTTCTCAAATCGCAACGCATTTGGCGAAAGATAATCAATCAAAAATCTCAGGATTGATTATTGACGGCGGAATGTCATCTTTCACAGATATCGCAGTTCATTTCAAACCAGAATATAAAGAATTCATAGAAAAATCTATTGTTTCTCCATACTCTGCAAAAGAAGATGTGAAATCTTTGAAGGGTCTTTCAAAATTGTTTATCTACAGCAAAGATGATTCAACGGTTCCATTTGAACAAGGGCAAGTAATTTATAATAATGCGCCGGAACCAAAACAATTTTTAGAGTTTTCCGGAGAACATATCCAAGGAATGGTCGTAGAAAAAGATAAGATAGTAAAAGCGATTGAAAAATTATAATAAAAGGGAAGATTAATCTTCCCTTTCGTTTTTAGCTTAATAAAACTTCATATTTTTTTCGATTGTCAATCAGCATCCATAGATTGATGAGAAATAAAACGCCAGCAATTCCTATACCTGGAGCAGCGGGTGCAACTGTACAATT
This sequence comes from Chryseobacterium sp., assembly GCA_003248755.1. Lineage (GTDB taxonomy): Bacteria > Bacteroidota > Bacteroidia > Flavobacteriales > Weeksellaceae > Epilithonimonas. The sequence goes on from QFQW01000025.1 coordinate 26,491, forward strand.
GTGCAACAAAATTCCCACCATTATCGGAAGAATAACAATAGCACCAAGCGCCCTCGTTTTTGGGAGGATGAAAAGCAAACCGCCAACAATTTCTACAATTCCGACCAATGGTAATAACCAGGGAAGTTTCATCAGAGCTCCAAACGCATCTTTTGCTTCTTCCGGCATATCTTCCGGCATTGGCATGTAATGTAGAAACTTGTCTAAGCCGGCGTTGATGAACATCAACCCGAAGAGTAAGCATAGAATGAATTTTACAATTTTCATATCATATAATTTTAAAGTTAGTTTTAGTTCAAATCAGATTTCTTGATCAATTTCTTGGTCACTTTTCCGAATTTCCCTTCCAAAGTTATCAAAAGAACACCACTCCATTTTGGATTCAGGTCAAGTGAAATAGTTCCATTGTTATTATTTATTTTTTGTTCGGAAAGCTTTTGTCCGAGAACATTATGAATAGTAACATTGATGTCTCCCGAGATATTTTTTAAATTGAATGAAACTTTGTTATTTGCAGGATTCGGAAAAGGACCTTCGATGTTTTTATTGTTCAAATCTTCTACGGAAAGCTGAGCGACATCAAATGTCCAATAACCATCCGGCGCAACAATCGGTCTCGTTATTGATTTTCCTGAATTGGCCTGAGCCCAGATATAATATTCGATTTTCTTCGAAGTTGAAGGAAGAGAAAGATTGGCTGTCCACTTACTTTCAACAGAATTAGTCATACTTGTCTCCTGAAAACCGATATCGCCTGATTCTCTCCAAAAAACTTTGGCTTGAGCAATCCCGGAATTATGTTTGATTTGAGCTTCCACAGGAATATTTAAACTATTGACATTTTTGATTTTAGAATGTGTAATCCATAGCGGGTCAGCAACTCCAATCGTATGTGTAATACAATGAATCGCTCCGCTTAAACTTATCAAATCCTCTCCGGAATTGTCAACATCAATCCCCACAACTTTGTAACCAGGCATCAATTGTCTATAGATGGCAAGCGCAGGTTCATCCACTTCGGGACGATAAGTCGGGACCAAAATGGTTTTGTTGATGATAACAGCATTCGTATAAGTTCTGTAGGCTCCGCCGGTATTGGGATAAGCGCCTGTTGTACTTGCAGGGGCGGGAATCCATTTGATATCATAATCATTTCCAAAAGGCGTTTTAAATGTATTCTTGATATATTCTATGTTTTGTTTGATTTGAGGTCCATCTGCAACGCCTTCCGGATATTGGCTGACAAGAATCGTTTCTTCATCCAGCAGCTTCATATGCATATCGATGTGATGAATCCCGTCATACGGCAAGACGGTCATTTTACGATAAGAATTGATTCCCATATAATCTTTGAGGATTTTATCGACCTGCGCTTCGGTTTTTGCACTTACACCATACGAGTTTCCGGCTTTGTTTTCATCCAGAATCAATTTCGAAGCAAACGCATTTCCCATTCCGTCTGACATAAAATTTCCGCCTGTATTGACCAAATCATTTGGAGAAGTATCGGTCACATAAAGCGGAACGCCGACATAAGCAGCATGACTTGTAGGCAAAGTATTATCCAACGGACGTGGACGATTATAAATCCAATCAACCAAAGCACGTTCTCCAACATCGTTAGAATAAACTGTATTGGCTGCGTAATCTCTAATCCAGATACTGTTGGTATTGGCATTTAGAAATCTAACATTTGTTAAATCAACGCCATTATTGGTAAGGTAAGTACGGACGGTATTTTCCGATGTCGTGGCAATCAGAACCTTACATTCTTTCACAGCAGCCTGAACAATCTGTCTCTGAATATTTTGATATTGAGTGGTCCACCTTAAAAAAAGATATTCAACTTCTTCCCATTGGGCCGAAGTTCTAACGGGAGAAATTGGAGCAGGTGTTCTTTTACTTTCTGTAAATTGATAATTCGGAAGAAGAAGCTTTTCTTCTTGTGTCAAACCTTTTGGAAGAACTTCCTGGGCATTCAATGAATTCAGAAAAAGCAAAGAAAATAAAAATCCGGAGTAAATTTTTTTCATATGAAACGATATATTTGACGAATTTATAAAATTTTTGAATTGAAATTGAAAATAAAAAAATCCGTTCAGAAAATTCCGAACGGATGATATTTATAAAATTAAATTTTAAACTTATTTCAAAGCGATTTCAATTACTTCGCTCATATTGTTGACGTAATTGACCTTCAGATTTTTCAGATAATCTTTTTTAATCTCTTCCACGTCTTTTCTATTCGCTTCACAAAGAATGACTTCCTTGATTCCGGCTCTAGCTGCAGCCAATAATTTTTCCTTAATTCCACCAACAGGAAGAACTTTTCCACGAAGTGTAATTTCGCCCGTCATAGCCAAATGAGATTTCACTTTTTTGTTTTTGTAGCTGGAAACCATAGAGGTTAACATAGCGATACCTGCAGACGGTCCGTCTTTCGGGGTTGCACCTTCCGGAACGTGAACGTGGATATTTTTTTTCTCGATATCATCTTCCGAGATTCCCAATTCCTCGTAATGAGCCTTGATGAATTCCAATGCAATCGTTGCGGATTCTTTCATCACGTTGCCAAGATTTCCGGTCATTGTCAAAGCGCCTTTTCCTTTGGAAAGAATACTTTCGATGAACAGAATATCACCACCAACGCTTGTCCAGGCCAATCCGGTCACAACACCGGGAACATCTGTAATTTCCGCCAAAGTTTTCGGTCTTGGAACACCAAGGATTTCGTCTACTTTTTCCACAGAGATTTTCGGGTCGTAGTCGTTTTCCATTGCCAATTGCAAAGCTACCCAACGGGCAATGCCAGCAATTCTTTTTTCCAAGGTTCTCACACCACTTTCCGAAGTATGAGCATCAATGATATGCTTCAATTCAGGATTTCCCAGTTTCAGGGATTTTGCATCCAAACCGTTTTCCTGAAGTTGTTTTTTGATTAAGTGTCTTTTAGCAATTTCGATTTTCTCTTCCAAGGTATAACCTGCGATACTAATGATTTCCATTCTATCCAAAAGCGGACGCTGAACTGAGGAAAGCGAGTTGGCTGTCGCGATGAACATCACTTTTGACAAATCATAACCCATTTCCAGGAAATTATCATAGAAATTACTATTTTGTTCAGGGTCAAGAACTTCCAACAAAGCAGAGCTTGGGTCACCGTGAATACCTTGTCCTATTTTATCAATCTCATCCAAAACAATCACAGGATTGGATGTTCCTGATTTCTTGATGGATTGAAGAATTCTTCCTGCCATCGCGCCGATGTAAGTTTTTCTATGCCCGCGGATTTCACTTTCGTCATGTAATCCACCAAGAGAAACCCGAACATATTGTCGTCCCAAAGAATCTGCAATAGACTTTCCAAGTGAAGTTTTACCAACTCCCGGAGGACCAACCAGACAAAGAATAGGAGATTTCATATCATTCTTCAATTTCAGAACCGCGATGTGTTCCAGGATTCTTTTCTTGATATCTTCTAGTCCAAAATGTTCTTTATCCAAAAGCTTTTCGGCTTTCTTCAAATCAAAATGGTCTTTGGAATATTTTTCCCAAGGCAAGTCTGTGAAGAAATCCAGATAATTTCTCTGAACATTATAATCCGGAGAATTCGGATGCTGGCGTTGAAGTCTTTGAAGTTCTTTCTGGAAATGATTTTCAACTTCGGCGCTCCATTTTATTTTTTCAGCTTTTTTCTTGAATTCGTCAGCGTCAGATTCTGCACCGCCACCTAATTCATCCTGAATGGTTTTGATTTGCTGATTCAAGAAATATTCACGCTGTTGTTTATCAAGGTCTTTGCTTGTTTTCTGATGAATCTGATTCTTCAGTTCCAGATGACGGAAATCGTCGTGCATCAATTCATATAATGTTTTGGCACGTCCAATCAAAGTCTTTTCCTCCAGCAGTCTTTGTTTTTTGTCCGAAGTATAATTACCGTTTGCTGAAACAAAGTTCAACAAATCTTCCTGCCCATCAATATTTTTAAGTGCAAACTGTGCTGCATTCGGAATATTTGGGTCGATATTAATGATTTTTTCTGCAAGGTCTTTGATGTTGTCCATCAATGCAGAAAATTCCTCTTTATCTTTTGGCTGGGAATCTTTTTGTTTTGTGATCTCTGCAAGAAAATAAGGTTCCTGAGAAACCATTTTTTTGACCTTGAACCTCTGAACACCCCTGGTTATCGCGGTGATATTACCTTCCGGAAGTTTGATGATTTTGATAATCTTCGCCAAAGTCCCGATTGAGTAAAGGTCTTTCTCAGTTGGATTTTCCTCATTAGGATTTTTCTGACTGATGATTCCGATGAATTTATTTTCCTTTTGAGCTTCCTCCAGCAATTTTTTCGATTTTTCTCTTCCTGCTGTAATTGGAATCACCACTTTTGGGAACATTACCATATTTCTTACGGGAAGAATTGGGAAAAGATTTTGAGATTCATCACTTTCCTTAGTATCGAAATCAGAGAAATTAATTTCTTCAGCAATTATTCCAAGACCTTCGTCAAGAATCTCTTCAAAATTGATATTTTCAAATTCTGTCATAATATAGTTGATGACATATTGTCATTAATCTTAATTGATATGAAGATTGATTCTCTATATTTCTTAGAAAATCAATCTGGTTCTATGTTGGATTATAATTTCACAAGAGCTATGCCATAGGAAAAAACAATACAATTTGTCAGTTTAATAAAAAACTCTTTCAGAAATTATCCAAAAGAGTTTTATTTTTTTTAAGTCTCGCTAATTTTACATATGAGGCAGATTTGACTAAATACAACCGCTGAATTAGCTTAATCTGTGAGAAATATACCTTTTTATAAATTACACCAACATTCTCTGTGCTTTTTTCACACCTTCAACCAAAATATCAATTTCTTCCAAAGTATTGTAAACTGCAAAACTTGCACGAACTGTTCCAGCGATACTGAAAAAATCCATAATCGGTTGAGTACAATGATGTCCGGTTCTCACAGCAATTCCCATTTTATCGAGAATCATTCCCGTGTCAGAAGCAATTCCTACACCATCAAGATTGAAAGAAACCACACCTGTTCTATTGGCTTTTTCACCATAGATCTTGATTCCTTCCAATTCCAGAAGTTTTTTCTGAGCGTAAGTGAGAAGTTCGTTTTCGTGGATTTGAAGATTATCGTGACCAATTTGATTGATGAAATCAACAGCTGAACCAAGAGCGATATTTCCACCAACATTGGGCGTTCCAGCTTCAAATTTGAAAGGCAAGCCTGCGTAAGTTGTTTTTTCAAAACTGCAAACTGCAATCATTTCCCCACCACCATGGAAAGGATGAAGATTTTCCAACACAGATTCTTTCCCATAAAGAATTCCGGTTCCCATTGGTGCGTACATTTTGTGTCCCGAGAAAACGAAGAAATCACAATCCAAATTCTGAACATCGATTTTGAAATGCGGTGCAGATTGAGCACCGTCAATTAAAACGTAAGCATTCGAAAGTTTTCTTGTTTTTTCAATGATTTGCTCGATTGGATTGATGATTCCCAAAGCGTTAGAAACTTGATTTACAGAAACAACTTTCGTTTTTTCGCTCAGCCAGGAATCCAAAACATCAATTTGAAGGATTCCGTTTTCGTCCATGGGAATGACTTTCAGTTTTGCACCGGTTCTTTCGCAAAGCATCTGCCACGGAACGATGTTGGAATGGTGTTCCAGATAAGAAATGATTATCTCATCATCTTTCTTGATTTGATTCGTCAAAGCATAAGCCACCAAATTGATTCCTTCAGTTGTCCCTTTGGTAAAAATCACTTCGTAATCGTGTTTTGCATTGATGAATTTCTGGATTTTCCGTCTGGAAAGTTCCATTTCTTCCGTTGCTAGCTGACTCAACGTGTGAATCCCGCGATGAACATTCGCATTGATGGTTTCGTAATATTTTTCCCAAGTTTCCAGAACTGAAATCGGTTTTTGAGATGTTGCGGCGTTGTCCAGATAAACCAAGGGTTTTCCGTTAACCTGCTGATTCAGAATTGGGAATTGCGCTCTGATATGATTGATGTCGAACATTTTAAACTTAGATTTTAGGTTTTTGAACACAAAGTGCACAAAGATTTTTTAATTGTAATATCTTTTTTAAGATTCACAAAGGTACTTCGGCAAGCTAAGTATAAACTTCAAACTTAACGAAGAATTACACGCAGCCCGACCTGAGTGGAGCTCATTTTTGTTATTGCGATGGTTGAAGTTTTCTTATAGATTGCTTCATTTCGTTCGCAATAACAAAAATAGCGGGAACGGAGGGCGGAAATAGCTGCCCAAATAATTAAATTGATGTTTATAATTATTTAGAATGGTTCAAAGTTACGACAAAATTTATTAAAAATTTCGATGTTAAATATTTATAAAATGAGTGCGATTCTTGTTTCTTGGAATAATAATTGAGTATTTTTGGGCAATTCATTTATTATTAACAAATAAATAGCGAAACTATGGCATTCGAATTACCAAAACTTAGTTATGCGTACGATGCGTTGGAACCAACGATTGATGCAAAAACAATGGAAATCCACCATACAAAACACCATCAGGCGTATGTGGATAATCTTAATAATGCAATTGCAGGAACAGATCTGGAAGGAAAATCTCTTGAAGAAATCCAAAAAACAGGAACAGATAAACCGGCTGTGAGAAATAATGGTGGCGGACACTTTAACCATACACTTTTCTGGGAAATCCTAACGCCCGGCGGAAGCAAAGAACCAGTTGGGAATGTGAAAGCTGAAATTGAGAAAATCGGTGGTTTTGAAAAATTCAAAGAAGATTTTTCTAATGCTGCTAAAACGAGATTCGGTTCCGGATGGGCTTGGTTGGTGAAAAATTCTGACGGGTCTGTGGTTGTTTCTTCAACTCCGAATCAAGATAACCCGTTAATGCCGGTTGCTGATGTAAAAGGAACGCCGATTCTTGGATTAGATGTTTGGGAGCACGCATATTATCTAAATTATCAAAACAGAAGACCTGATTATGTGTCTGCGTTTTTTGATGTAATCAACTGGGATAAAGTAGAAGAGCTTTATAACAAATAAGATTTTTAGAATCTAAATATAGAAAAGGCCATCAGAATTTCTGATGGCTTTTTTATGGATTTGTTGGTAGATTTTCGGTTGGAGATTGTTCTGCTTTAGCTTTTTCCTTTTCTTCTTTAGCTTTTTGCGCTTCTTTTTGCGCTATCTCTTTATCGAGTTTTTCCTGTTCTGCTTTTGCAATCGCTGCTAAACTATCTTTTTCACGTTTTATTGCAACGGCATTGATCTTCGCCATGACGCTTTCCGACGTAGCACCAGGACCAAAAGAATCGATAGCTGTAGTGTCGTAAGTAATTTTTGGTGTTGCATCCAATTGGTCTGAATTGTTCAGAGCCGGAGTATTTTTTGAACAAGACAATATTGAGGTAAGAATCAAAAGAAAACAGATTTTTTTCATATCCACAAATATCGAAAATTATTTGATATAAAATTCAGTAATTACTGGAAAATGGTCTGATATCCTGACACTTCTGTCTACTTTGTAATTGATGGGCACAATAGATTCTGAAGCAAAGACGTGGTCGATTTTCAAAGGGAATTTGAAGTCGTGGAAACTTGTTCCGCTTCCTTTTCCAACTTTTAAGAATATGTCTTGTAGATTTTCAGACACTTTGTAATATTCGTAAGAATTTGGAACAGCATTGAAATCACCAGCCACAATTACTGGATAAGGAGAATCATTTATAAAATCTTTGATCTGATCGATCTGGGTCTGATGTTTTTTGAATGTCGGAATCAGCATATGAAGAACTTTTTTAGCTTTTTCTTCATTTTTGTCCATATCTTTTGTCGGCCTCACCAACTTCTTATCCAGGAAAAAAGGTTCCATATAGACGTTCACAAAACGGATCATCTTGTTATTGACCTTGATATCGGCAAACATACAGACTCCATTGTTGGCGTCTGTTTTTATTGGACCACTTTCTATAATTGGGAATTTGGACTGGATCTTAGTAATTGGCTTGCTATTTTCAAAATATTCGAATCCATCCAAAGGCTTTTTGTTATCATACTCTTGGAAGAAAACAACGTCAGGCTTCTGTTGGTTGAGATAATCATAGATCTCATCATCACCCATTTTTCCAAATTTCCCATTGAATGAAATCAATTTAAGATTAGAAGCTTCTTTTTTCGTTGGTGTATAATTGATCCACCGTCTTGTCGGGATAACGAAGCACAATGACAGTATTAAAAAAATAACGGCTCTTTTCCTCCAACTGAAAATCCAAAAGATCAATAATAAAATGTCAGCAATTATCAATAAAGGGAATCCCAGAGATAAAAGATTCAGAAATCCAAAAACTCTTGGCGGGATGTAGGCGTTCATTATCGTTCCGAATAAAAGAACAATTACAGCGAGGTGTAAGGCTGTTAATATAGATCTTATGATTCCCATCTATTGGATTCTATCTCTGTATTTTTTCCAGTTCCAGATATAAAGAAACCCAATCAAAGCGCCACCGAGATGCGCAAAATGTGCAATATTATCACCACTGAATTGCCCAAATCCTAAGATAAGCGAAATCACGATAATAACCGGCGTCAGATATTTTGCCTTGATGGGAAAAGGGATAAACATAAACATCAGTTTTGCATCAGGAAACAATGTTGAAAATGCAGCAATCACTCCGAAAATAGCGCCTGAGGCTCCAACCATTGGCGTGGAAAGAATTAAAAACAATTTTTTTGCAGCATCTATGACCTCAGGATTGTTAGAATTAATAGGTCTCTCGCCAGTATAATTAAAATTGGCATATTTATAAATCTCATGAATATCAAAATTGTTGCTCGATAAAAAACTCGTCAATTGAGTTACTTCATAATAATTCCAAAGATTATACAATAAAAAACCACCTAAGCCCGAGGCAAAATACAGAATAATAAATTTTTTCTGTCCCAAAACTTGTTCCAGAACAGGCCCGAAACTATAGAGAGTCAACATATTAAAAGCAATATGCATAATTCCTGTTCCTTCTTCTCTAAAACTAGCGTGCATAAACATATGCGTAATAATTTGCCAGCTTTCAAAATTTGGAGATAATGGGAAATAGCCAGATAAAATATTATATAACAGAGGATAAGAAACAAAATTACTAACAATGTAAAAAATAACATTCAGAATAATGATATTTCTGGTAACTGGTGTGAGTTGAGGGAACATAGTTTAAAATTTATTTTTAAAATCGTCGAAAGGAACTTCCAGCCAACATTTCTTGCCATTCACTGTGTATTGTGGAAAACCAAGATCGATAAAATCTTTTACCAATTGCTCGACCTCGGTCTTATAAATAAAATCGAATTTTGATTTTGTTTTCAGCTTGATCCATTGGTATTCAAAATATTTATAGAAATCCTCCTCTGTTCTGTACTCCAGAACTTCGAATATCTTTTCCAGGAATTTGATGACCTGGGATTCTTTCAAAGCCTCGGGAACGGTTTCTATCCTGAGAACATTATCCTGAGCCAAAGTCATTTCGAAACCAAAATCCGGCAAGTATTTTTTGATGGACTTGTATTTATTTTTCTCGATTTCGTTCAAGTGATATTCCAGAGAAAACAAAAGGCTCTGTCCTGCTTTTTTGGTTGGCAGATTCTCCTGATGAGAAGACATTAGCACGCGATGCATTCTTCCCAGGTCCAGCATATAAGTTTGTCCGTCTTTGTTCAGAAGCCAATAACCATTGGGTAACCGGAAAAGATCCTCGTCCAGATCGTCATCTTCAAAAAGATTGATCTTTGAGGGCGCAGCTTCAGTAGCTTGGTATAGTTCGGCAAGATTGATTCTTTCTTCTGCAGTTGTTTTCTCCACAGAAAACGGGTTGAAATCCCTGTCAACATTAATTGCGGAAGGTATTGGCGAGCTTGCATTACCTTTGCTTGGAGTTGGAGAGAAAAACGCTTCCATTTTCGGGTCTCTTTCAAAATCCAGGCTTGGTGCAACGTTATAAATTCCCAAAGAACGCTTGATGGTAGAGCGCATCAATGCAAATATCAGGGCTTCATCTTCAAATTTAACTTCTGTTTTCTGAGGATGGATATTAACATCGATCTTCTCCGGGTCCAATTGCAAATAAAGAAAAAACGACGGAATATAACCAGGCAACAGCAATCCTTCAAAGGCTTCCTGAACAGCTTTGCTCAAATAAGCACTTTTGAAATATCTTCCGTTGACAAAGAAAAATTGTTCACCTCTTACTTTTTTTGCACCTTCCGGTTTTGCAACATATCCGTGCAGATCTACCCAACCCAAGTCTTCCTTAATCGGAATCAAAAGCGGTTGCAGTTTCCTTCCGAAAACATCTACGATACGTTGCATTTGTCCGCCTTTTCTCAACTTGAAAATCGGTTCGTCGTTATGGAATAATTCAAACTCGATGTTTTCATGAGCTAATGCAACTCTTTGGAATTCATCTATGATATGACGAAATTCCACATTGTCATTCTTAAGGAACTTGCGCCTCGCAGGAACATTGTAAAAAAGATTTTTGACAGAAAAATTAGAACCTTCAACTGTCTGAATCGGATCTTGAAATTGAAAAATTCCACCTTCGATATAGATGTTCGTTCCGACTGGTGTTTCTTTTTGCTTTGTTTTCAGTTCAACCTGAGCAACAGCAGCAATAGACGCCAGAGCTTCGCCACGGAAACCTTTGGTGGCAATCTTAAAAATATCTTCGGTCGAACGGATCTTGGATGTAGCATGACGTTCAAAAGCCAATCTTGCATCGGTCTCAGACATTCCGATCCCGTTGTCCACAACCTGAATCAGGTTTTTCCCAGCATCCCGAACAATCAGCTGGATCTTGTCCGCTCCTGCATCCACAGCATTTTCCAAAAGTTCTTTCACAATGGAAGCAGGCCTTTGCACGACTTCTCCTGCAGCGATCTGATTTGCAACATGATCCGGTAAAAGTTGAATGATATCTGACATCTTTACAATTGAACTTTCAAAAATAAGGATAAGAATCGAGGGGTAAAAGTTAAATAATTGTAAAAAAGGTTTATCGCAAAGGCGCAAAAATTTAAACAATCTATAAAGCTTTCAAGTCGCAAAGTTAATATTGTCTAAAATAAAAATTGAAGGGTTTCATTTCTTCGCGACTTTTAAAAGTGTTGAATATAAAATGATTTGTGCCTTTGCGATGATTTTCAATAATTAGTTGAGAAATTTATGATATTTTTGAATTTCAGATAATTAATCAACATCGATGAAAAGAGATCTCTACATAGATTTTGCCAAAGGACTGGCGACCATTTCCATTATCTTTATCCACACTGCTTTTTGGAGCGGACAATTTTATATGCCAATCGAAGCCCGAGTTTTCTCTTTGGTTTTTGATGTGGCATTGTTTTATGCTCTCAGTGGGATCACTTCCGGAAGCAATATAGAGAAAACACTTTACCGTCTGTTGAAGTTACAGATTACGTATATGATTTTCGTAACGTTTTTGTTCTTTTTAGACTATTTTTTCAAAGTTTTCGGACTGACATTTTTCTCGTTGGAATGGCTGAAAGATTTCTATTCGACATTTGGAAGCAAATATGTGCCGTCAAGCATTTCATCTGCGCCACAATGGGATGTTTTGGGGAATTGGTATTTACATAGTTATTCTAATTGTGATACTTTTCCTGTGGTGATGGGAAGCTTCTGGTATCTGAAAGTCTATTATATTCTAACTGTTTTAGGTGTTTTGATTCTCAGATTCTTTCCAAAACATATCAATTGGTTTATCGGGATATGTGTCGTATTGACTTTGATATTCAATATTTTTCCTCAATATTATCCGAGTGGACAAGTTGGTTATGTGACTTTTTATATGGCAGTTTTCCTGATTGGAAATCGAATGAAAGGCAAAACAATTCCTACGAAGATGATTCCGGTTCTGTACGGATTAGTAGCTGTTGCATTGGCTTGGATGTTTTGGAATTATGGAGGTGATATGTTCTATAAACTCAATAAACAAAAATTTCCGCCGAAGATTCCTTATATTATTTGGACATTGTTTTCATTAGTTACATTATTTGTTTTATATAATAGATTGAAAATTGAGAAACCAAATTTTCTTACCAATGTTGGACAAAACGCAATTTTCTTCTATTTCGGACAAGGAATGAGTTCCTCTTTGGTTTACTTTCTCGTTGTTCCGATGAAAGATTCTATGCCTTGGTATTTATTAGTTTTAATTATTTATCCGATTAATATTTTGCTGGCTTTTTTGATTTCAAAAGGTTTGAAAAAAATAGACAACCTTGGCTGGAAAATCTTGGAATTTTTAAGCGCAAAGACAGCCGCAAAAAAATGAAAGCGCCTTTTACAGCGCTTTCAGTGTTATAATTCAGTCATCTTTCTTTCTGCCTCTGGAAGATGCGATGATTGCGATAATGATAATCAAAAACACACCTCCGATAATCCAGTAAAGTGGGTTGGTCTGCCATTCTTCAGTCCGTGTGGTCACGTTGGTTGTTTTGGTTACCAAAGAATCCTGAGCAAACGATAATGTATAAGTAAACATTGATAAAATACTAAATAAAAACAATTTAGCACGAGTGTAGATTTTTATATTTTTCATAATTTTATTATTTTACAATTATCAAATTTTCAACATTCGTGCCAGATTAATTTAAATGTAATAAAATCATAAAGGAGTGAAATTTGTATTCGTACAGATTCTTTTTATACTTACAAATTGTTATTTTTACAAAAAATTTAAAAATGTTCCGTCTTAAACTTCCTACAGATCCACGTTGGGCCAATATTGCAGAAGATAATCTGGAAGAGATCCTTACCGATCACGCTTGGTGTGAGCAAAAAGCAGCAACCAATGCCATTGGATTGATAACAATGGTTCCTGAACATACTGAGATGGTGACCGAACTTCTGGCAATTGCTCAGGAAGAGTTGGATCACTTCAATCAGGTTCACGAGATTATCAAAAAAAGAGGTGGCACGCTTGGAAGAACACGCAAGGATGATTATGTGAACGATCTGGTTCAGTTTATTGTCAAAGGTGGAAACAGAACCGACCTTTTGGTAGACAAAATGCTTTTTGCGGCGATGATAGAAGCCAGAAGCTGTGAACGTTTCAAAGTATTGACAGAAAACATCAAGGATGAGGAACTGAAAAAATTCTATAACGACCTCATGATTTCAGAAGCCAATCATTATACGACATTCATAGGATTTGCAAGAGAAATTGGTGATCCGGAAAAAGTAAACAAACGTTGGGAAGAATGGCTGGAGTATGAAGCCAAAGTGATTCAATCCTACGGTAACAAAGAAACTATCCACGGCTAAATTAGATATTCGACTACGCTCAGTATGACATTGTATAAATATAAAAAGTGAACAGAAGCTTTAACGATTACCTTCGCCTTTTTCTACGGTCTTTCCTTCAGGGATTGATCATTATTGGTCCATTCGCGATTACGGTTTGGATTATCTGGCAAATCGTTTTTAGCATTGATAATCTGGTTCCATCAGTTTCTGGAAAATTTCCGGGATTGATTTTCTTTATTGTCATTTTTGGAACAAGCTTCATTGGATTTTTCGGAAACAAATTCATTATCGGAAGGCTGATTGTTGATGGTCTAGATTATGTCCTGGAACATATCCCGGGAATAAAGTTCATATATACTTCCCTAAAAGACGTTTTGGGCTCATTTGTTGGTGATAAAAAGAAATTCAATGTTCCGGTTTGGGTCAAAACCAATGAAAACCCTGAAATCTGGAGAATCGGATTTTTGACACAATCTGATATGTCAGCCGTGAATCTTGACCAAATGGTGGCAGTTTACTTACCTCATTCTTATGCTGTTTCCGGCTGGGTCATCATTACCAAATTTAACAATATAAAAGAAGTGACCGGAATGAGTTCCGCCGAGGCAATGAAATTTGCTGTGAGTGGCGGTGTTGCCGGATTTCATTCAGACGATAATGTTTTCAAAGCACCCGAATAGTTTTTAATTAATATTTAAAAATGGATAATGAATGTCAAATTATTGATGTGCATTGTTCAGTCTTTTCAAAATCTTAATTATTAATTTCAAATTATTCATTATGAAACTACCTTACGCAGAACCATTTAGAATAAAAATGGTCGAAGAAATATATCAATCCACCCAAGAACAACGAGAAGAATGGCTGGAAAATGCCAACTATAACCTTTTTAATCTAAGAAGCTCACACGTTTATATCGATTTGCTGACAGACAGTGGAACAGGAGCGATGAGTGACAAACAATGGGGAGCACTTATGATCGGCGACGAAAGTTATGCCGGTTCTCGTTCTTTCGAAGCTTTACAACAAACCGTTGAAAAAATCACAGGATTTCCTTACTTATTACCAACGCACCAAGGTCGTGCAGCGGAAAATGTTTTGTTTTCAGTAATGGTAAAAGAAGGCGACATCGTTCCGGGAAACTCTCATTTCGATACTACAAAAGGACACATTGAAATCCGAAAAGCTCATGCAATTGATTGCACAATAGACGAAGCTTTTGATATTAATGATCTTCATCCCTTTAAAGGAAATCTTGACTTAGAAAAATTAGAAGCCGTATATAAATCTCATCCGAAAGAGCAGATTCCGTTTTGCTTGATTACGATTACTTGCAATTCTTCCGGAGGACAGCCTGTGTCTTTGGAAAACATTAAAGCTGTAAAAGAATTGTCTGACCAATATGGAATTCCTGTTTTATTTGATTCAGCAAGATTTGCAGAGAATGCTTACTTTATTAAGAAAAGAGAAGTGAACCAACAGAATAAAACCATCAAAGAAATCTGTAAAGAATTATTCTCTTACGGTGACGGAATGACAATGAGTTCCAAAAAAGACGGTTTGGTAAATATCGGTGGATTCATTGCATTGAAGAATAGGGAAATCTTTGAACAAGCTTCTAATTTCACAATCATCTATGAGGGTTTCATCACCTATGGCGGAATGGCGGGAAGAGATATGTCTGCTCTTGCGTCTGGATTAGATGAAGCAACAGAATTTCCTTATCTGGAAAGCAGAATCTCTCAGGTTGAATATCTTGGAAACAAACTAATGGAAGCTGGAATCCCTGTTCAAAAGCCAATAGGAGGACACGCCGTTTTTATTGATGCGCTTAATTTTTTACCCAATATCAAAAGAGAAGAATTTCCTGCGCAAACTTTAGCAATCGAACTATATAAAGAAGCGGGAATCCGAGGTGTAGAAATTGGGACATTATTAGCAGATAGAGATCCGGAAACAAGAGAAAATCGATATCCAAAATTAGAACTATTAAGACTCGCAATTCCAAGACGAACTTACACTAACAATCATATGGATTATGTTGCGGCGGCTGTGGTTAATGTCTTTGAAAGAAGGGAAGCAATTACAAAAGGCTATAAAATAAAACGTGAACCAGAGATTTTAAGACACTTTACCGTGCAGCTGGACAAGGCTAAATAAAAAAGAGAGCAAAATGCTCTCTTTTTTTACTTCTTTTTTACTTCTGATTTTTTTTCGGTACTGAAGGATGTTGGTTGATTTGCTTGGACATCTGTATTTTCCGTAATTCCGGGTTTTCCGGGCCCGATGCCTCGTTCTTCGTCTTCTTTCAGTTTTGCAATCTGTTGTTCCGTATTAACAGGCTTCGGATTCTGAGAGACAGTATTTCCATTCTCATCCGTTAACTCCAATTTAGCATCACTCTTCATAAATTTGAGAAGATCTTTAGCTTTTTTGCCTTCAGGAGTTTTACCGTAATTAAGAACAATCTGCTCCAATTGCAAAATCATAATTTCTTTACCTGCAGTTTTCCCAGCGTTGTATGCATTTAGCAAATAAAACTTTGGAACAAGAGCATCTTTTGGATTATCGGTAATAGCTTTATCAACCATTGCTATTGATTCTGCATATTTTCCTGTATCATAGAGAATATAGGCATCTGCATATAGCTTTTCAACATCTGCTGAAGACTTATTGAAATCTTTGCTTTTTGGATTCTTTACAAACTCTGCATAAGATGTGTAAGGATACTTCTCTAGAATTAATTGCTTCGCTTTTTCAGCTTCAGTCGGATTTTTCTCGTAATTAAAAACAAAAATATTGTATAGCGCTTGTAGATCAGTGTCTTCGTCCGGTTTGTTGTCAATCAGATCAAATAATGTTTTTGTAGCCAACTTTGTATTCGCAAAGAATGTTTCATACATTCTTCCCATTCCTAGACTTGCAGTATCTCTGTCTTTTTTTAATTTATCTAATTCTGCTTTGGAAGTAGGGATTTTTTCGATATAAAATTCTGGTTCTAATCGTCTTGGATCTGGAGCAGAGTTAATTCCAAGAGCCTCATTTTTCATATCTTCGATACTCGTTGTTTTTGCAGAATAGCGCCAGTTATCCATAAGGGTTCTGTTCCCCCAAACTTGTTTGAAGGATGTTTCTCCTCTCGGGATATTATTGGCATTAGCAAAATAAAATGTAGAACCACCGCTCGTAATCCCAAAATTTTGAAAACTATTGCTGTCTGTAGAATTAGTAGCGAAAATAGAGTTGGCATTATAGTCTCCGTTATCAAAGCCTTTGCTTCTTTCTGCTTTTCTTTTTTCCAATTCTTCGGCAGCCTCTTTTTCTTTTATTTTATCAATATATTTGGTAAAATATTCTCTCTTTTCGGCATCAGTCATTTTTGTAAGGGCGAGAATACTGTCATTTTTCTTAACTATATAATAGTTTTTTGACAATTTTTTGATGTTAGCTGTAAGATCTGTTAATCTGTCTTTTTCCGGTTTATAAGTCATTACAGCCAAAGCACTGTCATAATATACACCGGCAGTCAAATAATCGTCTTTTGCAAAATATTTTTTAGCGAGCTCAGAATAGGTGAGTCCACGAATCTGAGGGTCAGACTGTTTCTCTTTTAATGCTTTCCTGAAATAAGAATCAGCAATAGAATCTTTTGTTGCAGAATTAGCAATCAGCCCTGTTGCGTAATATAATTCGTTTTTTCGTGATGCATAAGTTCCTTTTTTGGCAATTTTTTCAAGATATGCAACAGCTTCTTCATAGCTATCTGATTTTCCATCGAATGTTTTTGCAATTTCTATTTGTGATTTAACTTCAAACTCATAGCTGTTGGCGTATTTATAAGCGGAGGCAAAAGATTCTCTTGCTTCGGCTTTTTTCCCAAGGCTGGCGAGGATTTGTCCTCTTAAGAAAGCAATTCTACTACGTGTTTTTCTGTTTTTGTTATATGTAAAAGCTTCTTCTAGTACTTCAGCCGCTAATTCTTTTTTACCCCATTTCAGGAAGTTGTCCGCTTGATATACCTTAAGTATTTTTTTGTGTTCTTTTTTTAATTTTATTTTTGGATTTTCTTCCAAATCTTTGAAAACCTCATCAGCACGATAATATTCTTTCATCTTGCTATAGTTAGCGGCTTGATAAATTCTTGCCAATGGTAATCTTTTATCTTTATCCATTGTATTGAAAATATAACTTAAAGCATCCAAAGATTCAAGGTATTTTCCTTGATACATTCTAGCTTTTGCGAGAAGAATATATGCATCGAATATTTTTTTGTTTTTTTCGACACCGTTCACCAAAACAGAATATTTAGCAATGGCTTTTGCTGCTTTTGCTTCAGTAATTTGAAGAATGGAAGCCCCTTTTTTGTTATTGCTTGCGCCTCCCATTTTGTCGGATCCGTTAAAAGATGACTCTTCCATACCTCTTTGTCCTCCTCTTAGGGATGGAGGACCATCAGAAGAGCCATTCGCGCTTGTATTGTTAGATGCACTTGATAGTAATTCTTCCGTATTATCTTCTGTTGTATAAACTGAGATGTATGGGTCAAAAAAATTATCGATGTGAGCTTTGTCTCTGCTTTCCATTTCAGCATTCAAAGCCTCTTTACTATTGAAGAGAGTATTGTAATAAGTCATAAATCTGTTTACAGGCCCACTTTTTGTTTTTTTCTTTTTATGACGTGGATTACATGCAATGACGCTTATGACAGCAATTATGATTAGTAAATATTTTCTCATCTAATTATTTCAAAATGAAATTTCTGGTTGAATCTGTAAAAATAACGAAATTTTGTAAGGAAAATTATCTTAAGGTGTTAGTTTTAAAAATTGCTTGGAAAACAATTAAGTTTTTTAAGTTCTTCATAAACCATATCTACTGGAAAACCCATCACGGAATAGAAGGAACCTGAGATACTTTTGATTTTTGCCATTCCCAGCCATTCTTGTATCCCGTAAGATCCGGCTTTGTCAAAAGGCTTATAGTTTTTGATATAATAATTGATTTCTTCGTCCCTTATTTCCGAAAATTCTACATCAGTTTTGCTTGTTTTACTGGTTTGAAAATCAATAGATTTAATTGTAAATGCGGTATAAACCTGATGGGTTTTCCCCGAAAGATTTCTGATCATTTCAAAAGCTTCGGTTTCATCTTTTGGTTTTAGAAGAATTTTTTGGTCTAATGCAACAATCGTATCCGATGTCAAAAGAACTTCTCCAGCATTCACATCGAGAAACTGAGCTTTTTTAACAGAAACATATTCTGCAATTTGATGAGGTTTCAGATCAGAAGGATATGATTCATCAATATCAATTTTTACAATATCAAACTGATATCCTAATTGTGTTAATAATTCTTTCCGTCTCGGAGAATTGGATGCTAAAAGTAGTTTCATTTGCTTAATTTTCATTTTGTTTATAGTCAAATGGAATGATAAGTCATTTCATTATCAATAAACTAAGCTGATTTTGTTTCTTCGTCCAGATTCCATTTTTCTTGCACTTTCATTACTTGTTCAATGACATCACGAACAGCACCTTTTCCTCCAAAAATTGGTGAAATGTAATCTGAAATTGCTTTTACTTCGGGGACTGCATTGGCAGGACATGCAGATATTTCAGCAACTTTCATAATTCCAATGTCCGGGATGTCATCACCCATCATTAATATTTCGGAGTCTTGTAAGTTATATTTTGATTTAAAATCTTCGTAATCGGAAATCTTGTGTGATGATTTTGCATAATAATCTTTGATGCCGAGATATTTCATTCTGTTTTTTACCATTGGATCGTTACCTCCGGTAATAATTCCAATAATGAAGTTCTGTTTAAGAGCCTGAACAACAGCATAGCCATCTAGAACACTCATTACCCGGGACATATTTTTATCCGGTAAGAGGTAAACGCTTCCGTCCGTGAAAACGCCATCTACATCAAAAACAAAAGCTTTTATATTTTTAAGTTTTGGTAAGTAACTCATTTTAATTTTGTTAAAAAAATAGCATAAAAAAAGTCCCCAAAATTGAGGACTATAAAAGTAAGAATTTTATATAGAAATTATGGATAAAGAGCTGGTTCTATTTTGTTGTTATCTTTTTTGATCTGATCTTTTTGAAACTTTTCCATATTTCTCAACATTTCCGCAGGATCAGTCATTTCCTTTCCATTGATATTGACTCTCATTTTGACACCAGGTCTGGATACCATCTGTCTCATATCTTTCACAGGATCATTTTTGTAATCTTTCCATTGTTTTATGAATTGATCTTCTGTAACTTCCAGTTCCTTTCCACCTGCAAGTGTTCCAATTCTTACAGTTTTTCCACCAACAGAAGTATCATTATCTGCTTTTTCAATTTTTTCTACCCCATCAAATTTTTTGCTTCCCGCAAATTTGAATTGGTGAGTTCCGGAAAAGTCTTCCATCTCCAATATCAATCCAGGTAATCCGTGAAATTTGTAAGGCCCATCTTGGAAAGGG
>QFQW01000131.1 GCA_003248755.1 Chryseobacterium sp.
AGTGATAACAAAGACTTCATGGAAGGATATGCTTACAGAAAATCTACTTTTGAAAATATTACTATTCGTTTTGATAACGAAGAATATTTCATAGAAGATCTACAAAAAAACAACCTTTTGAAAATTGAACATTCAAAAGGTTTTTTAGGAATATTTTAAATTTTTTTCCTAAAATATACTAGGAAAATTCTCAGGATTCACTTCTGTAAACATTGCATAGACTCTTTCCACGATATCATCAACAGAAGGTTTACTAAAATAGTCTCCGTCGCTAGCATATGCGGGTCTATGATTCTCCGCAGCAATTGTTATAGGTTCCGAATCCAAATATTTAAATGTTTTTTGCTTTTCTAAAATCTGCTGAAGAATAAAAGCAGAAGTCCCTCCTTCTACATCTTCATCAATTACAACCAACCTATTAGTCTTCTTTACACTTTCTGCAATCTCATTTGTTATATCGAAAGGAATTAAAGACTGAACATCAATAACTTCCGCCGAAATGCCTAATTTTTCTAATTCTTTTGCAGCTTCAGTTACTACTCTCCAAGTTGAACCATAAGTTACCAATGTAACATCTTTCCCTTCTTTAGTCACTTCGATTTTCCCAACAGGAACAGTAAATTCGCCCAAATTATCGGGTTGTTTTTCCTTTAATCTATAACCATTCAAACATTCTACAATAAGAGCAGGTTCATCGCTCTGCAACATTGTGTTGTAAAACCCGGCAGCTTTTGTTAAGTTTCTCGGAACTAATATATTAATACCCTTAGAAAGGTTAAGAATTCCTGCCATTGGTGAACCAGAATGCCATACACCTTCTAGTCTATGACCTCTTGTTCTGATAATTACAGGTGCTTTCTGGCCACCTTTTGTTCTATACTGTACAGTTGCCAAATCATCACTCATTCCTTGTAGACAATATAAAATATAGTCTAAATATTGAATCTCTGCAATTGGTCTCAAACCTCTCATTGCCAGACCAATTCCTTGGCCAAGGATTGTTGCTTCGCGGATTCCTGTATCAGCAATTCTTACATCACCATACTTTTCCTGAAGCCCTTCTAAACCTTGATTTACGTCTCCAATATTTCCGGCGTCTTCACCAAAAATTAAAACTTCAGGATACTTTGCAAAGATTTTATCAAAGTTATTTCTTACCACAACTCTTCCATCAACATCTTCTGAATTATCCGAAAATACTGGTTTTATTTCTTTTACATTTGTAGCTTTCCATTGGGATTCTGAATATAAATGAGAAGAATAATTATCTTTTTCGGTTTTTAGAATTTCATTGTAAATATTCTGAAGTTCTTGTCTTTCAGAAGAATGATTAGCTCTTGTTACCAACAAAGCCTTTCTAACCAATGAAAAAATATCTTTTTTGGAAACCGAAATTATTTTTTTAAAATTCTCAATCAAATTACCAACTTCAGAATTTTGATTTTGAAGAGATTCTACTAATGGAAAAACTTTATTTTTAATATCAGTAATTGTTTTTTGATAAATATCCCAAGCTCTTTTCTGACCTTCTTTCACTAATTTTTTAGCCTCAGAATCAATAGAATCCAACTCTTCAATGGTTGCCAAAACTTCTTCCTGACCCTCGATTTCAATGTTGTAATCCAAAATCCATTCTCTGAATTTTAACAACCCATCAAACTCCGATTCCCATTTTAATCTGTCTTCAGATTTATATCTTTCGTGCGAACCAGATGTTGAATGTCCTTGAGGCTGAGTCACTTCAGTGACATGAATTACCACAGGAACGCTTTCGTATCTCGCAAAATGTTCAGCTTTTGCATAAGCTTCCATCAAAGCAGGATAATCCCAAGCTTTTACCTGAATAATTTCACAACCTTGCTTTTCATCTTCGTTTCTTTGAAATCCGGAAAGCATCTCAGAAATATCACCTTTAGCTCTTTGATTCTTTGTAGGAACAGAAATCCCGTAACCATCATCCCAAATTGAAACAATCATAGGAACTTGCAAAGCACAGGCAGCGTTCAGAGTTTCCCAGAAATGACCTTCTGCCGTAGATGCATCCCCAATTGTACCAAAAGCAACTTCATTTCCGCCTTTTGAGAACTTCTCGGAACCATCAAATTTTATAGATTCATAAACTTTGGAAGCTTGAGCTAATCCCAATAATCTTGGCATTTGCCCTGCAGTCGGTGAAATATCCGATGAAATATTTTTTTGGAACATTAAATCTTTCCAGCTTCCATCTTCATTCAAACTTCTTGTCGCATAATGCCCATTCATTTGACGGCCAGCCGAGGCCGGATCTCTTTCTACACTTGTATCAGCATATAATTGCGCAAAAAAACTTTCTATAGAAACCGCATTAACAGCTAAAGCAAAAGTCTGATCGCGGTAATAGCCCGAACGAAAGTCTCCGTTTCTGAAAACTTTTGCCATTGCCAATTGCGGCAACTCTTTTCCATCTCCAAAAATCCCGAATTTTGCTTTACCTGTAAGCACTTCTCTCCTACCCAAATATGACATTTCTCGAGAGATTCTTCCTAAACGATAATCACTAATGACACTATTTTTGAAGTCCTGAAAAGATACCTGTTGAGTTTCTATATAAGTTGATTGCATATCAGTAGAGTTTTGACAAATATAAAATTTTTTCGCTAAATTTTACGAAAATGACATTTTGATATTAAAGAAATTTTTAAGTTTTTATAAAATATCTTAAAGATTCAATACACGCGGAAAATTTTGATAATTTTAAATGAAAATATATTTTCTGATGAAAAAACGTGCACCTCATATTCTAAACGCATCTACAAATCTTTTAGGATTTTGCTTAATTATAATTACATCTCTAAAGATAAATAAAGTTAATCATAATTCTTATTTAGACGAGTTTACGATTGGTGCGATTTTTTGCCTTACAATAAGCTGTTCATTATCCTTCCTTGCGATGAAAACCAAAAATAAAAACAGGTCATTAATTCTAGAAAACATTGCAGATATTTTATTCTTTTGTGCATTACTATGTATTACCCTTTCCGTTTGTATCTTAAGTATTGATATAGTAAAATAAATTGTGAAATCATAAAAATGCATTGACTATCATTATTTGGCGTCACTTTATTGATATTTTTTAACTAAAATTTGATTCTATATCTAGTAAATCATTCTTACAAGTCTAAAAAATATTAAAAGAAATAAAGTATTTTCCTGAAAACCTATCATTAAACCAAAATTTTATCAATAATTAAATAAAATATAAAATATAAAAATAATAACTATATACAATTATTTAAAATAAATTATTAAATAAAACAACATATTACTATTAATTGTAAAATAATAAATTACAGAAACATAAAATATCGTTTTTCAAGCAAGTGATTGAACTAACTTAGTCAGAATAAAAATCAACTATCGTTTAACTAAAACAATTACACTATGAAAAAGATTTTACTTTTTAGCTTATTAGCTTTAGGAACCATCGCAAATGCGCAATGTGATCCAATTAATACATTCCCCACTAATTACAATTTTAACAATCTAACAACACCGGCCATTCCTGCTTGCTGGACTATAACAAAACTTGGTGCTGATAGTACCGATTGGAATAGTTATACGGGAGATGGTAATAATGGTACTACCTCTGGGGTAAAATACTTAAACAATTTTTTAGGAGCTAATGCAAGCGGAGACTCTTGGATTTTCACTCAGGCATTTTCATTAGTCGGAGGACAGCCTTACGCCTTACAATATACTTCACAATCGACTAATAATACCAACCACCGCATATTAAAAATAGCAGCTGGACCAAATGCATCACCAACAGGAATGGTTACAATGGGACAAGATGCCAGCATCCATCTCACACCAGAAACAAGTGCTTTTGTATTTACTCCTTCTACAACAGGAAATTATTATTTTGGTATTGAAGTTTCAAATACTGTTACAGATGAGGTGTTCTGTTCAGTTTTAATTCGTGATGTTCAAGTAAGAAAAGAACAACTTGCAGTATCTGATGTTAACGGCAAGTCTAAGATTACAGCTTATCCAAATCCTGTTAAAGACGTAATGAAACTATCAGACATTACAGGTGTCAAGTCTATTTCCATAAGTGATCTTTCCGGAAGACAAATTAAGACTCTTGCTCCAAGTTCGGAAATCAATCTTTCAAACCTAAAACCGGGAAATTATGTTGTATCACTATTAATGGAAAACGGAAGCACACAATCTATCAATACGATAAAAAAATAATAACCAATTTTTCATCATTTTTATAAGAAAGATCTGCCTTCTTAACGAAGGCAGATTTTTTTATTTTATCCTACTTTTATTGTTTCCAGCGCTTTTGGTAAAAAGGAATTTGGAAATATTTGCCTGGATTCATCTGTCATTACACTTAGATCGCTATAACGGTTTGAAAAATGTCCAAGAATAAGTTTTCCGACTTGAGCTTTTTTGGCAATTGTAGCAGCTTCCAAGGCTGTTGAATGCCCAGTATACTCCGCCATTTCTTTTAGATTATGAAGAAAAGTAGATTCGTGATACAGAACATCTACACCTTCTATAATCGGAATAATATCTTCTTTATACTTTGTATCACTACAAAAAGCATAAGAAACAGATGGTTTAGGATCGGTTGTTAATAATTCGTTTTCTATAACAGCTCCATCTTCCATCACAAAATCCTTCCCTAAACGTAAATTCTGAAAATCACAAATCTCAATTTCTTTATATTTTGAGATCTCCTTCATATTTAAGTGACGTTCTTTTGGTTTTTCTTTGAAAAGATAACCATTACAATAGATCCTATGATTGAGCGGAATTGTATAAACTTCCACCCTTTTATCTTCGTAGATTTTCATAGATTCTTTACCTTCGAGCTCATGATAGATAACCTCGAAAACTTTATAGGTTTCAGTAATTTCGAAAATTGTATCCATCATTTTCTTGATTCCTTTGGGACCGTAGATATTAAGAGGTGTTTTTCTTCCTAATAATCTGAAAGAAGCTACCAATCCAGGCAAACCAAAACAATGATCACCATGAAGATGCGAAATAAAGATATGATTGATTTTTGAGAATCGAACTTTTGCTTTACGCATCTGCACTTGCGTTCCTTCTCCACAATCGATGAGAAAGTGACGTTCTTCCATTTCCAAAAACTGAGCAGTTGGTGAAGAATTGATAGTCGGAATTGCCGAGTTAAAGCCTAAAATTGTGAGATAAGTACTCAATTTTCTAAATTGTATTGAAAATCCTGAGGTAAATATACAAAAACATTACCAAAACCACTACACAACCCCTCTAGAATTAAGAAATTCTAAGAATTTTTTCAGAGCTTCACTTCTGTGGCTTATTTTGTTTTTTTCTTCAGGTAACATCTCAGCAAATGTCATATTATAATCGTCCGGAATAAAAATTGGGTCATAACCAAATCCATCTTTCCCAAATACTTCTTTGGTAAGATTACCATAAATTCTACCTTCGAAGTAATGTTCTCCATCTTCATCTTTGAAGCAAAGAACAGTAATAAAATATGCTCTCCTATTAGGTTCATCCTTCATCTCGTTTAAAACTTTCTCGATATTTTTTTTGAAATTATGATCACCTGCATAACGTGCAGAAAAAATCCCCGGACGACCATTAAGAGCTTCTACGGCCAAACCACTGTCATCACCAATACTTGCTTTTACTGTTTTCTCGAAGCAATATTTTGCTTTGATGAGCGCATTTTCTGCAAACGTATTTCCGTCTTCTATGATTTCATCGTTCAAACCATAATCTGATAGACTTGTAACAATGTAATCTGTTCCCAAAATCTGCTGTATCTCTTCTTTTTTATGTAAGTTATGTGTAGCTACTAAAATCTCCATTACTTTTTATTATTGATATTCTTTTTGAAACGTAGAATCTTGTGCAGCCCGACTTGAGCGGAGCTCTTTTTCTTTTTTACAAAAGAAAAAAGCGGGAGCGGAAGGCGGATTAAGCTGCCCTAATTACTCTAATCTTTATAAATGATGTTCTTGTGGATGGCGAAAAAATAAAACGGAATCGCAAATATGACTATTCCCAAACCAAGAACCATCTCATTACTAATTTTAAACACTCCGGAAAAACTTTCGGACTCCGAATTCAGCATCATAATTGCCGAAACCAAGTTATTGAATGCATGTAATAATATCGGCATCAACAAGGATTTGGTTTTATAGTACA
>QFQW01000026.1 GCA_003248755.1 Chryseobacterium sp.
AGCCTTCAAAACTTCATCTTCAAAAACTTCTTTTATCATTACCACTTTTCCGTCAACAGGAGCTATTATGTTTTCTGTATGATCCAAAATTGCTCTAGTAGGAACCCGGAAAAACCAAAAAATCAATCCTAACATTACCAAAAGAGGAATTAGAATTACAAGTGACCATAATTGTAAATAATAAATGGAAATGGTTCCAATGAAAGCAATAAATAATATTGCAACAACCAATGTTCCTTTTGATTCTTTATGTAGCTTCATAAGTAGTTTCTAAAATAGTTTCTCTAAAATAAAGTATAAGTAAATAACTGGTGCACAAATGATAAAGCTGTCGAGTCTATCAAGAATACCACCGTGACCAGGAATGATGTTTCCACTGTCCTTGACTGCAAAACTACGTTTTAACTGACTTTCTACCAAATCCCCTAAAGGTGCAAATATAGAAGTCAATAGGCCAACGATCATCCAGTTTCCTCTCAATTCGGGAAAATTCTGCTCTACAAAAAATCCTAAAATCAATGTCAGAATTACGCCACCGGCAAATCCTTCCCAAGTTTTTTTTGGCGAAATTTTTGGTGCCATTTTATGTTTTCCGAAGAATTTTCCTGTAAGATAGGCAAAGGTATCGCTGCTCCAAATCAACACAAAAAGCATAAATACCTCTAATGTAAATGGTTTGTCTGGATCAAGTGTACTAAATTTTGGTAGTCCTAAAGCAAATCCAAAAGGAAGAGCAAGATAGATGACGGTGAAGATCAATTTACCATTTTCAAAATAAAGCTCCCTTGAATATTTGAAAAGTGTAATTGCAGCAATTGGAATCAATGCTAAAGCTAAAATCTCACTAAAATTGATGTCGAAGAAAAATCCATGATAGAAAAATCTTTTACTAAATCGATAATAGATAATCGCAGCAACTGGAAATACCAACCATTTATAGATGCCATTATCAAACTTCATTATTTTGATACATTCATAGAGCCCTACAACAAGGAAGAATGTTATCAATCCGTAGAAAAGATATTGCTGCTTAACTTCTGGCAAAAAATTGCTGAAAAGTTTTTCTCCAAGCGGAGTTGTACATATTGCTATAACTAGAACATAAACAAGCCCCGAAATAGAACGCTGAATGAAATTTTTATCCAAAACCGAAATTTAATCTTCCAGCAAAAGTAAGAAAAGTTTGGTATTATCTTTATTAGGTGTGTCTAATTTGGATTGACTTCCGCTGATTGAAGTCAAGTTTTTAAGATTTCCTGCCCGTTTTACCTTCATCATTGCCTCATTTAAATTATTTGCAATCTGAGAAACATTTGCCATAATAATTATTTTAGCGGGCAATCTAGAAGAATGATAATGAAGAATATTATTATGAGAAAGCATTATTCTCCCATCGAATGCAATGAGGTATTCACAGGTAATGAAAGCGGCATCATTTTGTTCTGTAAGTTCTGGCGAATAAGGAGTCTTGATAACATCTAAAAAGTTTTTCAAATCCTGATCCCAACAAAACACATTGTTTATTTGCTCAATCTTGATAATCTGATTGAGTGTCTGCAGAGCTTCCGATTCATCTGCACAATAATTAAAGAACCCTCCGGAATGCGTAAAAAGTTGCGCAAATTTATAATCCAAATCAGCATCACGAAGCTGATCTGCCAGTTTTGTTACATCTGGTTCATCCTCTTCGGGCTGATTCATTATCTTGTTAACGAGTTTTTTAAACAGACTCAATTTTCTGCAGTTTTTATTAATTATTACAAATGTAAAGAATTATTATAATACTCTAAAAACCAAAACTTTGTTTTATAAAAAAATCCTAATCAAATTAGGATTTTTTTTTAGGTATTTATTCTTAAGTTATATTAACTCTCTGTATTTAAGGTGTTTCCGGCGTCAGTAGGATTATCAATACTTGACACGGGTTTTTCTGTCAATTCTGGATCCCAAGCTCTTTTTCCAAAGATTTCTTCAAGGTCTTCTCGGAAAATGACTTCCTTTTCCAATAATTTTTGAGAAAGAGCTTCTAGCTTGTCTCTATTTTCAGTAAGAATTGTTACAGCTCTGTGATATTGAGTTTCTACTAGTTTAGAGATTTCTTCATCGATCAATTTTGCCGTTTGCTCAGAATAAGGCTTTCCAAAGCTATATTCTGATTGGCCAGAACTGTCATAATAAGAAATGTTTCCAACTTTATCATTCAGACCGTAGATTGTAACCATTGCCTGAGCTTGTTTTGTAACTCTTTCAAGATCAGATAAAGCACCTGTAGATATATTTCCAAAAGTTACCTGCTCTGCTGCTCTACCCCCTAATGTTGCACAAATCTCATCCAGCATCTGTTCGGTAGTTGTCAATTGTCTTTCTTCCGGAAGATACCAAGCTGCACCGAGAGAACGTCCTCTGGGAACAATCGTCACTTTCAAAAGAGGAGCAGCATGTTCTACCAACCAAGAGATTGTAGCGTGGCCTGCTTCGTGAAAAGCAACTCTTCTTTTTTCAGAAGGTTTAATCGCTTTATTTTTCTTTTCAAGACCTCCGATGATTCTGTCAACGGCATCCAGAAAATCTTGTTTAGTAACAGATTCGTGAGAGTTTCTTGCGGCAATAAGTGCAGCTTCATTACAAACATTTGCAATATCGGCTCCACTGAATCCCGGAGTTTGCTTTGCTAAAAATTCGCGATCTACCGTATTATCTAGCTTGATTTTCTTTAAATGTACATCGAAAATCTGTTGTCTCTCATGAAGTTCCGGTAAATCAACATAAATGGATCTGTCAAAACGTCCGGCTCTCATCAATGCTTTGTCAAGAATATCTGCACGGTTTGTTGCTGCCATTACAATTACGTTGGTATCTGTTCCGAAACCATCCATTTCTGTAAGTAGCTGATTGAGTGTGTTTTCTCTTTCGTCATTACCTCCTTGGAATCCACCTTTACCTCTGGCTCTACCAATAGCATCAATCTCATCAATAAAAATAATTGCAGGAGATTTTGCTTTTGCCTGAGCGAAAAGATCTCTAACTCTAGAAGCGCCAACTCCAACAAACATCTCTACAAAGTCAGAACCTGAAAGTGAGAAGAAAGGAACCTTAGCTTCGCCGGCAACTGCTTTTGCTAACAAAGTTTTACCTGTTCCAGGAGGACCAACCAAAAGAACTCCTTTTGGAATTTTACCCCCAAGTTTTGTGTATTTTTCGGAATTTTTCAGGAAATCAACGACTTCTTGAACTTCTTCTTTTGCTCCTTCTAATCCTGCAACATCTTTGAAAGTTACTTGAATTTTTTCTTTTTCGTCAAATAACTTGGCTCTGGATTTTCCAATACTGAATATTTGTCCGCCGGGTCCGCCGGCACCGCCTCCCATTTTTCTGAAAATAAAGAAATAGAGTAGTGCGAAAAGTCCACCCCAAAGGGCTAAAGTGAATAGCAATTCGGAGAAACCGCTTTGACTTTTTCCAAATTCTATTCTGGCAGGTTGAGGGAGTTTTGAATTGATTCCATCAAATCTTTCTTGAAAATATCTAAGATCTCCGTAAGTCATTACAAAATCCGGATTTGGTTTGATATTGATTACAGAAAGAGGATCACTTTTCTTTTCTCCCTTTTGAAATTCGGCTTTTGCAGCTTTAGTCAAGTAAACATCTGCTTTGAAATTGTCTCTATAGACCATTACTTCGCTAACTTTACCTTGCTGAACCAAACCGTAAAATTCTTTTTCATCAATGTTTTTTACCATAGAATCTCCCAATAGTCCCGGAAGAAAAATGAGTAAAATGAGTCCCAATAAAACGGGTATGAACCAATTGAATCCTTTATTATTCATCTTTGTCTTTTAAAATAATTGATGATGCAAATGCTGCACCTTTTAGCTTTCTACTTTTGTGATTTTTGCATCCCCCCAAAGTTCCTCTATATCATAATAATCGCGGATTTGCTTTTGGAAAACGTGCACAACCACAGAAACGTAATCTACCAAAACCCACATTGCATTTTCTGTACCTTCTACATGCCATGGCCTTTCTTTGATATCGTTTCTAACTTTTTTTTCTATGTTGCCGGCAATTGCAGAAACCTGAGTGTTAGAGTTTCCGCTGCAGATGATAAATGTATCTGCTACTGAGTTTTCTATGCCTGATAAATCGAAGATCTGGATGTCTTCTCCCTTTGTATCTTGAATCGATTCTATAATTTTGTCGATTAATATTTGTTTTTCTGTACTTTTACTCATTCAAAAAAATTGTGTAATTGCAAATTTATTGATTTTTATCTATTTATCTTTTGTTTCTTGACTTATAATCTCATAAAGTTTTCATAAATGAGCCGTTTCTTGTATCTGGACAATTGTTTTTCCACCAATGACGAAATTCTAACGCTTTTAAATGAAGACGAATCAACGGCTGTTTTTACTTTTAATCAAACCAAAGGTCGTGGTCAATATGGTAATGTCTGGAGTGTTATCCCCAATCAGAATCTTGCTTACTCATTGGCGATAAAAAGTTCTAATATTAATATATCTGATGTCTCTCTCAATTATTATACCGCAATTATTATTCGTGATTTTCTTGACAATGTGACAAAAGCTATCGTTAAAATCAAATGGCCCAACGATATTATTCTCAATGGAAAAAAAGTCTGTGGCATCCTTATCGAGAAAAAGAAAATCAATCAAGAAGAATTTTATATCCTTGGAATAGGGATTAATATTCTTCAAACCGATTTCACTAATCTTCCAAAAGCAGGTTCAATCTTCTCGGTAACAGGAATTAATGTCGATTTACAGCAATTTGCAACCTACTTTCATCAAAATATTATTTCGAAATTAAATGAAATCCCATCAGAAGAAAATATTTTGACTGATTATAATTCTAATCTTTTCCACAAAGATGAAATTTCAGTTTTTCAAAAAAAAGGTCTGCGCCAAAATGGCATAATTAAAAATGCTGACAAAAATGGTTTTCTCTGGATTGATTTGGAAAACGAAGGTCTTCAAAAATTCTTTCACAAAGAGATTGAAATGATGTACTAAAATCTTAATGAAGATTACTCATTAGCTCGCTTGATATAAAGATAAGCTGCAATTGGAGCGAAGACAATATTCGGGAGCCACATTGCTAAAAGCGGAGGCAAAGTTTTGTTCTCGGAAACAACATTCAGAACCTGAAAAGAAAATACGAATATGAAGGCCAAAGCAATTCCTAGCGCTAGGTTGAGTCCAAGTCCTCCTCGTTTCTTCTGAGATGATAATGATAATCCTAAAAACGTTAGAATAATAATAGAAACCGGCATTGATGTTCTTTGATAAAGCTCATTGTAAAAGGATGTTACATTATTATTTCCTTTCATTTTTTCACGCTTTATCATCTCGAGCAATTCGGGAGTCGTTTTGTTCTGAGCAACCAATTTGTCAGGAAATAATTCCGAAGGAGGCAATTTAAAATCCTGAATCTTGGTTGTTCCGCTCCCTAAGATTTCGGTATCATTTTTTGCAGCTGTTCTTTCGGTATAATTACTAATAACGAAATGTTTTTTCTTTGCATCCCATTGGATATCCATTGCCGTAATCTGATAAATCAACTTTTTATTTTTATCAAATTTCTGATACATATATCCGGAACCGCGATTTTCCTTTTTGTTATAACTATTGACAAAGATATATTCACTGGGATTAATATTCGAAGCAATAACTTTATTACCTAAAATCTCTTCCTTGTTCACAGCGTTGTATGTGTAAGGCTCCAAAACATTTTTTTTGATATTGGACCAGGGTAAAATGAAGTGATTGAGTGCCAATGTAATACAAGCAATCAGAATTGATGTAATCAAATATGGTTTTGCGAATCTGTGAAAACTGGCTCCACTACTTATTACGGCAACAATTTCTGTGTTATTTGCCATTCTTGAAGTGAAAAAAATCACGGTAATAAAAACCAGAATTGACATAAAAGTCAGAATCAGATTCAGAATCCAATAAGGATAAAAATTCAACAGAAAATAGCCTACTGTAAAACCATTGCTCTCGATCCTTGGTGTTTTGGACTGAACATCAACTACCAATACAATAATGGATAACAACGCCAACATAAAAATGAGGGTTCCCAAATATTTTTTGATGACGTAAAGGTCTATGATTTTCATAAAGTCAGATGTTAGATGTCAGAGGCCGGATAATTAAACTTGATCTTTAAAATATTGATTCTTTTTACTCTATTCTTGCTTTATTCTTGTTTCTTAATTACAATCTTTTCTTCAATTGAGGAATGATCTGTTCTTTCCATTGATAAAAATCTCCGGCAAGAATATGTTCTCTGGCAACTTTTACCAAGTTCAGATAGAATGCTAAATTATGAATTGATGCAATCTGCTTTGCCAAATATTCTTTCGCTACGAAAAGGTGTCTTACATAAGCTTTGCTGTATTCCTGATCCACAAAACTTGTCCCAAACTCATCCAAAGGTGAAAAATCGGTTTTCCATTTTTCATTTTTCATATTCATCACACCTTGCCAGGTGAAGAGCATTGCGTTTCTGGCATTTCTGGTTGGCATCACGCAATCCATCATATCTATGCCAAGACCAATACTTTCTATAATGTTCCAAGGCGTTCCGACACCCATCAGATATCTCGGTTTTTCTTTTGGAAGAATATCCGTCACTTCATTAGTAATTCTGTACATTTCTTCTTCCGGTTCTCCAACAGAAAGTCCACCAATAGCGTTACCTTCGGCTCCGGCTTCAGAAATAACTTCAGCAGAGATCTTTCTCAAATCAGAATAACAAGAACCTTGGACAATCGGGAACAAACGTTGTCTGTGACCATATAATTCTTTATTTTCTTCGGTCCAATCGATACATCTTTTTAACCAACGATGCGTCAATTCCATTGATGTTTTTACCGCGTTATAATCACTGGGATACGCTATGCATTCATCAAAAGCCATAAAAATATCGGCTCCGATTTGTCTTTGGATCTGCATAGAAATCTCTGGTGACATAAAACGTAAGCTGCCATCAATATGTGATTTGAACTTCACTCCCTCTTCGGTAATTTTTCTGCTTTTTGCCAGAGAAAAAACCTGATAGCCACCGGAATCTGTCAAGATTGGTCTATCCCAGTTCATAAATTGATGAAGTCCGCCGGCTTGTTGCATAATATCCATTGCTGGGCGCAACATCAGGTGATAAGTATTTCCTAGAATAATTTGTGCTTTTATATCTTCTTTCAGCTCTCTCTGATGAACGGTTTTTACCGATGCAACAGTACCAACCGGCATAAAAATAGGGGTTTGAATTTGTCCGTGGTCTGTCGTAATAACTCCAGCTCTTGCTTTGGATTCTGAAGTTTTTTCGATTTCAAAAAATTTCTGCATAATTTATCTCGCTTGTGCCGGAACGTCGCTATCTTCTTTTAGTTTTTTATTAATAAACCCTTCTGCTTTCGGATCTTTTGATTTAATAATTTCCTGAGCTTTATCGAAAATATCTGCAATCGTTTCCGGTTTCGTCATATAATATTTGTAACTTTCTGTAAATAATTCTCCTTTGATATTATATTTTTTAAGAATAAATCTTGTGGCATTTTCAGAGTTGATGTTTCCTCCAATCGTATAACTCTGCTCATTGAGCGCAAAATCAGCAATAATCTCGGACATTTTATCTTCAGGCAGAATATTATCCGGTTTTTTAATCGCCTCTGTACAAGACAAAACGCAGAAAGTCATCAAAATACAAAGTATAATATTCTTCATTTTATAGTGTTCCGATTAAGCTTTTCCATTTAAGATTCAAAACTCCAAAAACGGCTTCTTTGATAATTCCGCCATTCATTTTGCTTTCACCTTCTGTTCTGTCGGTAAAAATAATCGGAACTTCAACAATCTTAAGATTCTTCTTGAAAACACGATATTTCATCTCAACTTGGAAACCGTATCCTTTTAGTTTGATCTTATCTAATCCAATAGTAATCAATGTTTCTTTTTTGAAACAAACAAACCCAGCTGTCGTATCATGAATCGGTAGTCCTAGAACAAAACGCACATATTTGGAAGCAAAGTAAGATAACAAGACTCTTCCCATTGGCCAATTGACAACATTAACACCTTTGGAATATCTGGAGCCAACTGACATATCAGCGTTCTTACAGGCTTCGTAAAGTTTTATCAAATCTTCCGGGTTGTGAGAAAAATCGGCATCCATCTCGAAAACGTAATCATACTCATTATGAATTGCCCATTGAAATCCGTGAATATATGCTTTACCAAGTCCGTCTTTTATTTTTCGGACAGTCAAATGAAGCAGGACAGGATATTTTTCGCGTAATCTTTTTACAATTTCCGCAGTTCCGTCAGGAGAAGAGTCGTCCACCACCAAAACGTGAAAGTCCTGCTGTAAATCAAAAACAGCCGAAATAATTTTTTCGATGTTCTCTTTTTCGTTATAGGTTGGGATTATGACAAGTTTCTTCATCCGGAAAATAATTCGCAAAGATAATCTTTTAATCGTTAATCTTTTTTGGCGAATTATAAATTAACTTTTTTTAACCAGAAATGTTTATAAATAATAGAAATGAAGATCGTAAATCAAATTAATTGTTGTTCCAAAGAATTTATAATGGGAGATTAATCCTTTTTAATACTCATCAAGTTTTCATTATTAGAGAAAGAGCTACTACAATTTAATAACAAAATAATAAAACTGATAATAAAGATATTCTCATGATTATAAGCGGATTAGTTTTTCGCAAAAAAGCCGATGCTAAATCCCCTTTTTACCTTCCAGAAGCATTTCTATCATTTTAATTTTTCGGCGTTCTCGCGTTTCCTCTTTTTTAGCTTCTTCTATCCATCGGATGTATTCTTTTTTGTGAGTGTAAGACATATTATCGTAGAATTCTTTCGCTTGTTTATTTTGGTTGAGTAATTCCTGAACATCATTAGGAACAATGACGATTCGTTCTTCTTTGTCTT
Organism: Chryseobacterium sp.; assembly: GCA_003248755.1. GTDB lineage: Bacteria > Bacteroidota > Bacteroidia > Flavobacteriales > Weeksellaceae > Epilithonimonas. The sequence goes on from QFQW01000026.1 coordinate 8,967, forward strand.
CCCAAAGCTTAACCTCTACAATATCTCCAAAAGTCTTTCCCAATTCTTTTCTGGTGGCTTGGGTCAGTCCTAATCTATGACAACCGCCGCCCATATTTGCAAGGCTACTTCTATATTCAATCTTATCATCTAATAAAACCTTGACCTTGACTTGACCTTTTTGCCAAATAATTCCACAGTATCAAAAGGGAAATTAATGAAAGCAGCGTTGATGTCTTGGTGTTGTTGGATTTCTGCGGAGAAAGTGATTATGTTATCATTCATTTGATAAAAAGAATTGAAATCAAATATAAAATATTATTTTCGCAAAAAATATTACATGAAAACTTATTTTATTTTATATCTGAGTTTGTTTCTTTTTTCCTGTAGCTCGTCTTCTGACGATAATGTACAAGAACTGGCAGTTCCACAACTAACAACAAAAGAAATAAGTCTGGATGATGAGGGATTTCTTAAATTGGGAGGAAAAGTTACTAATAATGGAGGAAGCCAAATTTCCAAAGTCGGAGTTATCTGGGGTACATCTTCTAATATTTCCTTGGATAATTACGCAACTGAGGATAAGGAAGAGATGTTTTCTTCCAATGAGGATTTCGAATTCAAATCCAAAAAAGTATTTGTTCCAAGTACAACCTATTATTTCCGAGCTTTTGCCCAAAATAGTAAAGGAATCTCGCTAGGAAATCTCGTTTCTTATAAATATGGAAATGTTATAGAAACCTTTGATCCAACAGAAATTACAACTGTAAGCGCAAAGCTAAATGGGAAATTTTATCAACCTTCCGGGAACCTTTCTTATGCAGGTTTTGCTTACGGGCAGAATCCTAATCCTACTGTTTTGGACAAAACGGTACCATCAGTTGGTGTGATTGGAACAATGAACTACAGCATACAACTATCAGGACTTGTAAGAAATACAGAATATTATATTAGATCTTATACAAAGATTAACGATAAGTATTATTACGGCGAGCAGAAAAAGATAAAAACAACAGGTTATTTTGGACCTGCCGGTGGTATTGTGGCTTATGATAAAGGTATTGTTTCTGATGGATGGCGATATTTGGAAATCAGTAATAAAGATGTAGGTAGAAATTATGCAACGCCTCCATTTTATAGATTCGGGGCAGCTTGGAGTAACAGTCCTGTTTCGTATCTTGCTGGAACTTCCGAAAAAATGGGAGACGGATTAAGTAACACAGATTTCATTATCAGTAAAATCTCGGGAGAGAGTGCCGCCAAGTTTTGTAAACAGCATTCAGCAAATGGTTTTGCAGATTGGTTTTTACCTTCAAAAGAAGAAGCGATTGCTATTTTAACCAGCTTATCCAATGGCGGAATGTCTTTGAATTCAGGATTGAAAACCTGGACTTCCTCAGAAGTAGATGCACAGCAAGCATTTTATATCTATAGTGCAGGAGCATCTGCATCACAAAAAATTGGAGATGCTGTAACGTATCCGGTTAGGAGATATTAAAAGAATTTTTAAAACATAAAAAAATCCCAACTCAACAGTTGGGATTTTTTATGTTTTTTAAGTTTGTCAGTCTGAGGCTCTCGAAGACTTAAATCTTAGAAAGTAAAGTCCTAAAATTCACCTTCTCATCAATAATTTTTCTCAATTCAGAAACAGGAACTCTTTCCTGCTCCATGGTGTCTCTGTATCTCAGGGTTACAGTGTTTTCGTTCAGAGAATCGTGGTCAACGGTGATGCAGAAAGGCGTTCCGATCGCGTCCTGTCTTCTGTAACGCTTCCCGATGCTGTCTTTCTCCTCAAAGATCACATTGAAATCAAACTTCAAGTCATTGAAGATCTTATCAGCAAATTCAGGCAAACCGTCTTTTTTAACTAATGGAAGAATCGCTGCTTTTACAGGTGCCAAAGCTGGCGGAAGACTCAAAACTGTTCTTTCTGAACCATCTTCCAAAACCTCATCTTTCAGAGAGTTAGAGAAAATAGCCAAGAACAATCTGTCCAAACCAACTGAGGTTTCTACAACATAAGGCACATAATTTTCATTTCTTTCCGGATCAAAATACTGGATTTTTCTACCAGAGAATTTCTCGTGAGCAGAAAGGTCAAAGTCAGTTCTACTGTGGATTCCTTCCAATTCTTTAAATCCAAAAGGGAAATTAAACTCAATATCAGCAGCAGCGTTAGCATAATGCGCTAATTTTTCGTGGTCGTGGAAACGGTAATTCTCTTCACCTAAACCAAGTGCCAAATGCCAGTTAAGACGTGTTTTTTTCCAATTTTCATAGAATTCCAATTCAGTTCCAGGAGGTACAAAATATTGCATTTCCATCTGCTCAAATTCTCTCATTCTGAAAATAAACTGTCTCGCAACAATCTCATTTCTAAAGGCTTTTCCAATCTGAGCAATCCCGAAAGGTAGTTTATGACGAGATGTTTTTTGAACATTGAGATAATTCACAAAAATACCCTGAGCCGTTTCCGGTCTTAAATAAAGGTCTGTTGCAGAATCTGCAGAGGCACCCAATTTAGTCCCAAACATCAGGTTGAATTGTCGCACTTCTGTCCAGTTTTTAGAACCAGTATCTGGGTCAGCAATTTCCAATTCTTCAATCAAAGCTTTTACATCCGCAAGGTCTTCTTTTTCAAGAGATTTTGCCAGTCTGGAAAGGATAGCCTCTCTTTTTGCTCTATATTCCAAAACTCTTGGATTGGTCGCTACAAATTCAGCTTTGTCAAAAGCATCGCCAAAACGCTTGGCCGCTTTTTCTATTTCTTTATTTTCCTTGTCTTCGATTTTGGCGCAGTAATCTTCCACCAAAACGTCCGCACGGAAACGTTTTTTAGAATCTTTGTTGTCTATCAATGGATCGTTGAACGCATCCACATGCCCGGAAGCTTTCCAGATGGTTGGGTGCATAAAAATGGCAGAATCAATCCCAACGATATTTTCGTTCAGCTGAACCATCGCTTTCCACCAGTACTGTTTGATGTTATTTTTCAGTTCCGCACCGTTCTGTCCGTAATCATAGATTGCTGAAAGTCCGTCATATATTTCAGAACTTGGAAAAATAAAACCATATTCTTTTGCGTGGGAAACCACTTTTTTGAAAACATCTTCTTGCTTTGCCATAATTTATGTTGAAATGAAGTGCAAAAATACAGATTTTACAGCAATTTTTAAACAATCATTTTTGTCATTTTCATGAGTACTTTTTGAGTTTAGATTTAAGATTTCAGAGCAGCAATCTCATCTCGTAGTTTTGCGGCCTTTATGAAATCAAGATTTTTTGCCGCAGCTTCCATTTCTTTTTGTTTCGTAGCAATAATTTTTTCGATGTCTCCACTTCCATAATTGGCTTTGGTTTCAGCAACTTCCTGAAGGATTTCTTTATGAGTATATTTTTCGTCCGGGAAATCCTTGCTTCTTCCAACCAGGTTTTCACTGATCTTTTTATTCAATGCCTGAGGGACTTTGCCATTATCAGCATTATATTTCATCTGCTTTTCACGACGATAATTGGTTTCATCGATTGTTGCCTGCATCGATTTTGTCATTTTATCAGCATACATTATCGCACGACCATTCAGGTTTCTTGCAGCTCTACCAACCGTTTGAATCATGGAACGACGAGAACGCAGCATTCCCTCTTTATCTGCATCCAGAATCGCAACCAACGATACTTCCGGCAGGTCCAAACCTTCTCTCAAAAGATTAACACCAACCAAAACATCAAACAATCCCAAACGCAAATCCTGCATGATCTGGATTCTTTCCAAAGTTTCTACATCGGAATGGATATATCGAGTCCGGATTCCAACCTTTGTGAAATACTTCGTCAGCTCTTCAGCCATTTTCTTTGTCAAGGTTGTAACTAAAACTCTTTCGTCAAGCTCTACTCTTTTATGGATCTCTTCAATCAGATCATCGATCTGATTCATTGTCGGACGAACTTCGATAATCGGGTCTAGAAGTCCTGTCGGACGGATAATCTGCTCGATGTAAGTACCTCCGGATTTTTCCAATTCGTAATCCGCAGGTGTTGCCGAAACATAAATCACCTGATTCTGCATATCCTCGAACTCATTGAATTTCAAAGGTCTATTGTCCATCGCAGCAGGTAAACGGAATCCGTGTTCCACCAGAACTTCTTTTCTGCTTCTGTCACCGCCGTACATAGCGTGAACCTGCGGAACTGTAACGTGACTTTCATCGATGACCATCAGGAAATCTTTCGGAAAGTAATCCAGCAAACAGAAAGGTCGCGAACCAGGCAACCGCCCGTCCATATATCTGGAATAATTCTCGATTCCTGAACAGTAGCCAAGTTCCCGAATCATTTCCAGATCCAATTCGGTTCTTTCTTCCAACCGTTTCGCTTCCAAAGGTTTTTCGATCTCCCGGAAGAAATCAACCTGCTTTACCATATCATCCTGAATCTGTTTGATGGCACTTTGCATCGTTTCAGGTGTCGTTACGAAAAGGTTGGCCGGATAAATATTGATCAAATCAAAATTAGAAGTTACATTTCCGGAAACAGGGTCAAAACTTTGGATCTTCTCCACATCATCTCCAAAAAACTGAATCCGGATCGCAGTATCCGCATAAGCCGGATAGATATCAATCACATCGCCTTTTACACGAAACGTACCTCTTTGAAACTCATTTAGCGCTCTGGAATACAAAGCACTAACCAATTGATGAAGCAATCTGGTTCTGGATAATTTTTCGTTTTTCTCAATTGTGATTAAGGATTTATGAAACTCCGAAGGATTCCCAACACCATAGATACACGAAACCGAAGCAACGATCAAAACATCCCGGCGTCCGGAAAGCAAACTTGCAATGGCTGAAAGTCTGAGTTTTTCAACTTCCTCATTGATACTCAAATCTTTCTCGATATAAGTATTAGTCGAAGCAATAAAGGCTTCCGGCTGATAATAATCGTAGTAACTTACAAAATATTCAACGGCATTATCCGGGAAAAACTCTTTGAATTCCATAAAAAGCTGAGCCGCCAAAGTCTTGTTGTGTGCCATCACAATTGTTGGTCGCTGAACACTTTCCACAACATTGGCAATCGTAAACGTTTTTCCGGAACCGGTAACTCCGAGAAGCGTTTGATATTTCTCGCCGATATTGATTCCTTCTACCAACTTCTCAATAGCTTGAGGCTGGTCTCCGGTAGGTTGATATTCTGATTGAAGTTTGAATTGCATCTAACAAAAATACGAAATAAAAAAACGTTCCGGAATGCGAAACGTTTGATGTTTATAATACAAATTTTCTATTGAAAATTCATCATAATTGGAAGCTTGAAAACTGTGGCTGCAGATTTTCCTTCTTCAGTTGCCGGTTTCCATAATTTATCTGTTGTTACAACTTTTACAACTCTAATTGCTTCATTATTGAAATTTTGATTATCTCCTTCGGCTTTTATATCTGTAGTTTTTCCGTTTTCATCAATAGAAATATAAAGATTGGTCTTAAGCATTCCTTTTCCATTAATTGCTGAAGTATCAAATTGATTTGCAACGGCTTTTCTAAGTTCTCCCAATCCCTCTGGAAATTGTGCTGCGGTTATATTACTTGCTGGAGGTGGAGGTGGTGGAATTGGTAATTCATTATTCTTCATCTCTGTTGGAGGCGGTGGAGGCGGAATATTTTTCTTTCCTTTGATTTTTACATTGGCTTGAGTCGTTTTTTTACTTGGAATTGTATCAAGTTTTACAGAATCATTTGTAGTGATTTCCGGAATGTTAGATTTGACTTCAAGTTTAGTTTCTGAAGCATAAACTTTTTGAACAAAAAGAATACTCAATCCTGCAAAAGCTGAAACTGCAACAAGCTTTTTTGTTTTTTCAAATTTTGACTTTTTCGTCGTCATCATAATAAATCGTTTTTTGGTGTTATTGTAATTGAATTGGTGTGTCAGGTTTAGATTCTGGGTTTGCAGAATCTCGGAAAGAATTAAGTTTTGATAATCTTTCACATTATTTTGTTGCTGAATTATACTTTCGTCCGCCAAAAATTCGTGGTTGTCTGTCATCGCTTTTTTATAAAAATATAATGCCGGATTGAACCAAGAAATAACTTTCAAAATCTCTAAAAACAGAATGTCCCGAGAATGCTTCTGAACGATATGCGTTTTCTCGTGCTGGAAAATTCGGTTATCGATTTGTCCGTTTTCGAAGTAACTTTTATTCAGATAGATTTTATTCCAAAAACTGAACGGTGGCAGATTTTTCTCTACTAACTTCACTTTCTGGTTTTGATAATTAATATCAGTTCCTTTCAGATCAATGATTTTTTTAATTGAAATTATTGATTTGATAATCAGCGAGACAGAAACTATAACGGAAGCTGCAAAAATTAAATTCATCCAATCAAATTGTGATGTTTGAGTAGCATTCTGAATCAGTTGTTGTGTTGGAACCTCATCAAAAATCAATTGTTTCTTTTGCTGCGAAACTGCCGGAAGATTGATTTTCGCAAACGGAATAACGTAAGAAAAAACCAAAGCAAACAAAAGGTAAAACCTGTTGAAACAGAACATCTTTTCTCTTTGCAAGAACAGGTAATAAATCCCTATCAACAATGATGAACAAAGGATTATTTTAAAAATAGGAACTAACATTTTAATCTTTTATTTCTTTGTCGATAATGTCTCGAAGTTCTTTCAATTGTTTCTGAGACAATTTTGCATTCGAAGTGAAAAATGAAGCAAACTGACTTACAGAATTATTAAAAAAACGGTCAATCATAGAAGACATTTCGCATTGAAAATAATCTTCCTTCTTAACTTTTGGAAAATATTCTCTCGAGTTTCCATAAAGTTTATATCCTACCAGATCCTTGTTCTGCATTCTTTTTAGCAATGTTGCAATGGTTGTTGACGCAGGTTTCGGTTCAGCATATTCTTCCAAAATATCTTTCATAAAAACTTTTTCTTTTTTCCAAAGTATTTCCATTAAGATGATTTCGGTTTCGGTTAATTTTGGCTCGTTCATTTCTACAAGATTATGTTTTGTTCTACAAATGTAGAATTAAAATTTAAACTGACAAATTTTACTGGCACTATTTTTCCATTCGTTATAAAAAAATATCCGTTATGCTAAAGTCCATTATTATTTCAATATCCTGTTTTTCAATGATTTTTGTTTCTTGTCAAGAAAAAGAATCTATCAAAAATCTTGCTCCTGTAGAAAAAGAAAAACCAAATTCGAACAACAAACCGGCTTTTGAAGGACAAACAAGAGTAATGGGCTACAAAACGCAGACAGAATATCAGGTTGATGTTATTAATACAAATCTTGGAAGGCCATGGGGAATTGCACAGTTGCCTAATCAAAATTTTCTGATTACAGAGAAAACCGGATTTATCAATCTTGTGTCCCCAGACGGAAAATATGTAACAAAAATAACCGGTCTTCCAAAAGTTGACAGTCGTGGACAAGGCGGACTTTTAGATATTGTAATTGACCCTGACTTTGAAAATAATCAAACGATTTATTGGTCGTTTTCAGAACCTTACGAAAAAGGAAATCTCACTTCTGTTGGAAAAGGCGTTCTTTCGACAAATAAAGTTGAAGATGCCAAAATTATCTTCCGGGCAACACCTTCTTATGACGGAAGACTGCATTATGGAAGCCGATTGGCTTTTGATAAATCCGGAAATCTATTTCTGAGTACAGGTGAAAGGTCTGACTTGGAAACACGTCCGTTGGCTCAGGATTTAAAAGCTTATTTGGGGAAAATCATTAAAATCGATAAAAACGGAAAACCTGCTGCAGGTAATCCTTTCATAGGAAGTAACGAAGCGCAACCAGAAATCTATTCTTACGGACATAGAAATCCACAAGGAATTGCCATTCATCCTGAAACCGGAGAGCTTTGGGAAACCGAAATGGGACCGAGAGGCGGCGATGAAATCAATCTCATACAACCCGGAAAGAACTACGGCTGGCCAACCATCACCTATGGAATCGAATATTCCGGACAGAAAATCAATAATGGATTAACAAAAAAATATGGTCTTGAGCAGCCGGTTTACTATTGGGACCCGGTCATTTCTCCAAGCGGAATTACATTTTACACAGGAAACATTGTCGAATGGAAAAATAACCTTTTCATTGCGTGTCTGAGTGGAGAAAAAATTGACAGAATCATCCTTGAAAATAATAAAGTGGTTGGGGAAGAACGCCTTTTAGAAGACCAGCACGAGAGATTCCGTGATGTTTTTGATGGAAAAGACGGGAATCTTTATGCTGTTACGGACAGTGGGAAATTGTATAGAATCTCTAAGAAATAATTATTGTTTTTTAACTCTGTCAGCTTTCTTAATTCCCTGAAAATTTTTCAGATAAAAAGGTTCAAAATAAGCAACATTTTCGAAATCTTGTTGATTAAATTTCTCAACTGATTTTTTAATCAAACCTTTTGCTGATGGATAAATATCAGATTTAAATTCTGCATTTGGAAGATTCAATATTTCCTGAGCTTTTTTTGCGCCGTCACCAATAAAGAGAATTTTCTTGTCAGCCAATTCTGAAAATGAATTTTCATCAAGGATTTTGGCTTCGGTTTCAGAAATCATTTCACCAAATTTCCCATCAAAAATAGCTGTGTAAACTTCCATTCTTCTGGCATCAATCAAAGGAATAATCAATTCGAATCCTTGGTTTATGAAATCCTCAACCATAGAATCCAAAGAATTAACTGCAATCAGAGGAAGCTTTAAACCATAACAAAAACCTTTTGCAGAGGCAGCTCCAATTCTAAGTCCTGTGTAAGAGCCCGGGCCTTTGCCAAGAGAAATAGCATCCAAATCTTTCAAAGAAATTTCTGCGCCCTCCAAAGCCCATTCTACAAAACTGTGAAGGCTTTCGGATTGTTTGTAATTATCTGAAACTTCTTCGCAAAGGCATAATAATTTTTCGCCATCAGAAATGGCAACAGAACAGTTTTTGGACGAGGTTTCTATGTGAAGGATTTTCATTTGCCAAAGTTATGAATTAAAAAATCCTTTCTAAAATTTAGAATTATCTAATCATTATTTTTTCTCTATTATTCTATTGATTTTCGGTTGCAAAAACCAAATTCCAATCGGGAAGAACCAAAGAAGAAAAAACTCCCCAGCAAAGTCTACAAACTTTGCATCCTTTTGCAATTCCGCCGTTTTGATTGATTTTGCGGTGATATAAACAACATAGAAAAAACTAAAAACAGCAAATAAATGTATCGGGAAAATCAGAACAATCCACCAAATATGGAAGTTATGTTCGGTGGTTGTCAAAACAAATCCTGTCGGAAAAACAAGAAAAGCCAAAAACATATACACTACAGGGAAAATTATGAAAAACCAGATTCCGTTAGACGAAGATTTCAGATTGTTGTCTTGTATTTTTTGATTCATCCCGTGATTCAGGAAGTAATACCAGCTTAATAACAGGCTTAAAGAACCTGCGCATCCTATTGCCATTGCAAATCCCGTATAAATTGTATCTTGTGAATAAGTCAATACCAGATAAAAAAGTCCGATAACTACAATAAAAGTTATAAAAAACAATAGAAAAACGTTCCAATGTTTTGATTTGAGAAAAAAGCGTTCCATATGTTTTGTTTTTTGATGGGTTACAATTTTGATGTCACAGCTTGCCGGCTCCACAACTTCCAAATTCCTTTTTGCCGAATCCAGAATTCGAGAACAGAAAGCTTCATTTCGAATTCATCATTTTTATAAAATCCTTTCACCATAATGATTCTTCTGATGCTGGCATATTTATTTTTGATTTTAAATTCCTTCAGTTCAGTTTGTTTTACGGATTCATACTTCACTTTTCCAGATTCGAAATCCTTTTTGAAATCTGCATAATTCTGAACCCAGCCATTGGAATGCCCAAAAGAAATATCATCTGAAAATAATTCTAATATCTTGGAATTGTTATTTTGCATCAACGAATCCAACTTTGAAACCTGTATCAATAATGCTTTTTCTGTCTTGGAATATTTCTGTGAAAATCCCAGAACAAAACAGAAAAAGACAAGAATTTGCAGTAGTTTCATTTTATAACGATTGCGAAATATTATTTATACAAAAATACGCCTTAAAATTGAAAAATCCCGAACAGGTCGGGATTGATTATTGTCATAAAACTAAAGATATTTTAAATTTTTAATAAAAACGAAATATGTTTTATTTTCTGTAAATCGTTCTTGGCTCAGCCTGCGCTTTTGGATAAATAGTCATATCAGAAACCGAAATTCTTTCCGGAACATTGATGCAATAAGCAATCGCATCGGCAATATCTTCTGCTTTCAAAGCTTCATAACCAGCGTAAACAGATGAGGCTCTTTCAGAATCACCTTTGAACCTCACTTTCGAGAAATCGGTTTCTACGGCACCCGGTTGTATGTTCGTAACACGAATTCCGAATTCTGTCAGCTCTATTCTCATTCCTTCGGAAATCACATCAACGGCTTTTTTGGAGGCGCAGTAAACCACGCCATTTGCATAAGTCTGTCTAGCTGCAACGGAACTGATATTGATAATCTGCCCGTTTTGTTTTTCTTTCATCAGTTTAATGATTGGTTGGGAAACATAAAGCAATCCTTTCACATTTCCGTCCATCATTGAGTTCCAGTCATCTATATTTCCGTCAGAAATCGGGTCTAGTCCGTGAGCATTTCCGGCATTATTAATCAAAACATCAATATTTTTCCAATTTTCTGGAAGCGAATTGATGGCAGAAAAAACTTCATCAGAATTTCTGACATCAAAACTTAATGTGAAAATTTCAGTTTCTTTTGATAGTTCGGTTTGGAGTTCTTCGAGAACAGTTTTATTTCTTCCGCAAAGAATCAATCTGTTTTTTTGTTGTGCTAATAGGATTGCTGTGGCTTTCCCTATTCCGGAAGTTGCTCCGGTGATGAATATTGTTTTCAATTTTATTATGATTTAAAGAACAAAATTAAAACTTAATATCTTAAAAAGAGTTTTACTGATATGTATTATTTCTAGAAATTAGTTTTGATTGAGTATAATTTTTGGTATTTTCAAAACCATTTTGGGACACCTTATTCAAAGTTTTAAAAAAACATTCTTCATTTGTCATAATTTTGTGTTTATGTGGAAGCAAAAAAACATATTCACGGGGATTTTCATTTCATTGTTTGTGGCAGCAATAGTTTTTATTCCGAGACCTATTTCAAAAACTATTTTTTCGCCATCTTGGGAAGGCGGTTTCATCTCTTTTATCCATGCATTTTTATGTTGGCTGTTTTCTCAATGGTCTTTTTATTCTAGAAAAAATACTTCATTATTTTTAAAATCTCTATTATGTGGGGCATTCAGTATTGTCATCTCTTTTATAGGATTTTATATTATTTATTTTTTCCCGGAAATTTTTAAAAATCTCCATCAATTTTCCTTGAAAAAAGTATTATTGTTTTTTATTATTCGAGGTATTATTGTTGCGGCTTTTACATTTTTTATTATATATCTTATTTTTGTGAGCGAAGAATCTTCCCGGTTGAAACGAGAAGCCGAAAATATTAAAAAAGACCATCTCGAAGCCAGACTTTATGCTTTACAACAGCAGATTAGCCCACACTTCCTTTTTAATGCACTTAGTACTTTGAGGAATATTGCACAAGACAAAACCACAAAAAATTATGTCGTTCAATTCAGCAATGTTTTTCGATATTTATTAGATGCCAATAATTCTCCTCTGGTTTTTTTAAAAGATGAAATGGTTTTTACAAAATCCTATCTGCATATTCTTCAAGAACGATTTGAAAATGCATTAAATATTCATTTGGACATTCCTGAAAAATATAATCTCTATCAATTACCCCCAATTGCGATACAAATACTTATAGAAAATGCTATAAAACATAATATTGTGTCGCTGGAAGAACCTCTGACCATTAGTATATTCATAGACGAGAACAATGAAATGCTTGTGATAGAAAACACATTGCAATTAAAAATATCTGTTGAGGAAAGTACGGGAACAGGATTGAAGAACATTCAGGAAAGATATCTTCTTCTTTCTCAAAAAAAGATCCATATTGAACAAATTAAAAATAAATTTATAGTAAGCATACCATTACTAAAATCCAGCTATGAAAATATTAATAATTGAAGATGAAATAAAAACAGCAAGAGAATTGAAAGAAATGATAATATCTCTTGTAGAAGATGTTGAAATTCCGGATTTTATATCTTCTGTAAAAGCGGCTGTTTCCTGGTTTGAAAAAAATAATGAACCTGATTTGATTTTTTCTGATATTCAGCTTGCTGACGGTTTGTGTTTTGAAATTTTCAAACATATTTCTATTAATGTTCCCGTTATTTTTTGTACCGCTTTCAACCAATATGCGATCAATGCTTTCGAGACCAATAGTATAGATTATCTTCTAAAGCCTATTGAAGAAATCAAGTTACGGACTGCAATCGAAAAATACAATAAAATTAAAAATTTTTATCAGGGCCCTCCTGAAAATTTCAACAAAAAAATCCAACATATCGTAGATGAGCTTTCTTATAATCACAAGTCTACTTTACTAGTTTATCTGCAGGACAAAATTATTCCTATTAAAACAGAAGATATAATGTTTATACATTCCTCTGAAGGTATTGTGAGACTATTTTCGCATAATCAGAAAAGCTATTTAATAAATCAAACGCTTGAAGCTCTTGAAGTACAACTATCTCCAAAACAGTTTTATAGAGCAAACCGTCAGTTTATCATCAACCGAGATGCAATAGAAACCGTGCATCAGTATTTTGGCAGAAAACTTCTTGTAAAGCTTATATTCCCTACTCCTGAAAACATTACAATCAGTAAAATACGAACAACCGAATTTCTAAAGTGGATTGAAATTTAATTTGGGAAATTTCATTCAGCGTTTTGTCCATTACACTGTTTTTTAATGCATTAAAGCAAATTCACGGATTAACTTTGTTGTATTAATAATTAAAAAATACTTGAAAATGAAAACAAAAACCGATTTTAGTAATATATTTTCTACAAATTCAAGCTGGATATTGAGAATTTTTTTGGTCGGATGTTTAGCAATGACATCATGTAATAAGGATAGAGATGATGATTCTCAAACTGTAACAACTGATGATGCTGCAGAGATCGTAACAGGGGCTGTCTCTTCTGAAAGTTATGGATTAGTTTCCACTATCGATGATGCCTCTACAACTGCTGCTGCAAAAGGTGTTTATACAGACACTCCCAGCATTTCTTGTGGGGAAACTTACAGTAATAATTTAGCTGCAGCTCAAAGCAACAATTATTTTAGCTATAATTACAATATTAATGGTTCATATCTTTTAGGATGTTCAAATTTAGGAATACCTCAGTCATTAAATTATACACATTCTATGACAGGAAGCTATTCTACAGCCAGAATTGCAAGCGATGATAGCGCAAATGGTAATATGCTAATTACTGGAATTTCTCCTCAATCTCAAAACATTACGATAAACGGAAACTATTTGAGAAAAGGATCTGAAACATTCAAGATTAAGTCCAAAAACGTAGAAAGTAGTATTAATATGACAATTTCAAATCTTAGTGTCAATAAAACTTCTCTGGTTATTGCATCAGGAACCGGAACCTTAAGTATTGAAGCAAAATCAAATAGTAAAGAATATTCTTTCACAGGAACAATAATATTTAACGGAGATAAAACCGCAACGCTTGTTATCAATGGTATCAGTTACATAATCGACTTATAATTTCAAAAACCAGACAATGATAAAACATTTTAAAGTATTGATATTCATTATGCTCATGTCTGTAATTTCCGCTTCAGGATTATCGGCACAAAGTCAAAAATTATTTGACCTTATTTCAGATAATAATCTTCTTGAAAAAGCAACAATGATGATGCGGGAAAAGTATAATCTAACAGCCGATCAATACGAAAAAGTCCTTGCAATTAATGCCACTTTTGCAGAAAAAGCAAAACTGATTGTATTAAGTGATAATAGCAAACTGAGTAAAATCATAGCCATTAAACCATTAGCTAAGCAAAGAGAAGAAGCTCTAAAAAAAATATTCACGGAAAAGCAGTGGAAAATCTATACTGAGTTCAAAAAAGAAAGAGAAAGCTTGAGAAAAGCGTGGATGGAAAAATAAAAACACTATGTAAATATATATCTTTCAACCAATAAGAATTATATGAAAAATTTTTCATATAATTCTTTGTTTTTACATTTACTCTTTTTTAGTTAGAAAACTTATTATTTTCCGAATTTATTTCTTATCTCGCTGAAAATCCAGACTAACAGAATTCATACAATATCGAGTTCCTGTTGGCGGCGGACCATCATTGAAAACGTGTCCTAAATGCGACTCGCATCGTTTGCAAAGTACCTCGATGCGTTCCATTCCGTGAGAAGAATCTCGTTTGTAAATGACGCCGTCTTTGTCAGCTTCAAAAAAACTCGGCCATCCGCAAGTGCTTGCAAATTTGGAACTTGAACGAAACAAATGATTTCCACAGACCGCACAATAATATTCTCCTACTTCATCAAAATCATTATACTTTCCGGTGAAGGGATATTCTGTATTAGCTTCTCTTGCAATGGCATAAACATCCGGCGGAAGGATTTTTTTCCATTCTGCATTGGAGACATTCAGTTTGGTTTTATCGGTTCTTGAGTAATAAGGATTGTTAGCGTGTGTATTATCTTCCATTTTTGTTTGTTGTTGGGGTTTGGTTAAATCAAATTTTTTCTGCGCACATTGCTGCAAAAATAAGGTCATTAACATTAAAAAAACTGTATTTTTCATTTATGTAAATTTACGAAATATCATATCGAATTTCATTAGCATATGATATTAATTAGTAACTTTAAACAAAAACTATGCAGAAATTCTATTCTTTTATTCTAGTACTTATTACAAGTTTTCTTTTTGCTCAAAATTATTCGCCTTTGCTTGTTGAAGGAAATAAATGGCACGTTACACTTTATGACGGAAGTACAAGTCCAACCTGTCTTTATATTACTCAACAGACAACTTATGCTTATAAAATAGCCGGTGATAGTATTGTAAATGGTAAAACGTATAAAAAAATCGTTTTTGATTTCACTGGATACCCTTATATCCGAACTTGTGGAACAACTAATAATCAACAAAATAATTTTGCAGCACTTTTAAGAGAAGATGTAAATGAAAAAAAAATTTACAAAATTATTAATGGAACAACCGATGAAGTTGTCTTATATGATTTTTCTATAAATATTGGTGACGCAATTCCACATCTCGGATATGACTTTGATAATAATTCAGGAAACAATGTCAATGCTATATCCAGGGGTGATGTGTTTAACAAAAACGTGAAAGTATTTGCTACTTCCAATAGCTATATTTATGAAGGAATTGGTTCTGCTAGCGGATTGTTAGAATTTCCACGGTCTAGACCTTTTGAAACGGGTCGTTGGTTGGAATGTTTTGAAACATCATCCGGAATTTCCTGTAATAGTATTTTAGCAAATTCTGAATCTGTTTTTAAATCTTCAAATCCTAAATTATATTTTTCTAAAGCCGATAAATCTTTCAAAGTGATTACTCCTGAAAATAAAAATATCAATGTTGAATTCTTTGATTCTGCGGGACAATTGGTAAAGCAAATCAATACAAAAACAAATCAGTCATTTTATTTAAATCGAGACTTTAAAGGTCTTTTATTCTATAAAATAACTGATGATAAAATGTATTCCGGTAAAATTATTTTAGAGTAATTCTTAAACAAAAGCACTCATACCAGTAATCGAACGCCCCACAATCAATGAGTTGATTTCCTTGGTTCCTTCGTAAGAATAGATTGCTTCTGCATCGGCAACAAAGCGGGCAACGTCGTGTTCCAAAAGAATTCCGTTTCCGCCCATTACTTCCCTTGCCTGCGCCACAACATCACGGGTTCTGAGACTGCAAAATACTTTTGCCAAAGACGCATGTTCATCTTTCAAGATACCGGCATCCTGCATCTCGGACAATCTGAAAACTAAAGTTTGCATCGCGGTCAGATTCGATAACATTTCTACCAAATGTCCCTGAACTAGTTGAAATGACGCAATCGGTTTTCCAAATTGTTTGCGTTTCCTGGTATAATCCAGAGCACTTTCGTAAGCACCTCTTGCGCAGCCTGTTGCCATCCACGCCACGCCGGCTCTGGTCATTTGAAGGACTTTTGCGGTGTCTTTGAAACTGTTGGCGTGTTCCATTTTCTGAGAATCCGCAACGAAACAATCTCTCATTGTAATCAATCCGTTTTGGACAATTCGGAGAGCCATTTTTCCTTTGATTTTTTCAACTTCAAATCCTGGCGTATCTTTTTCAACAATAAAACCTTTAACCTGATTGTCCCCTAAGTCTCTTGCCCAAATAATAATCACATCCGCAAAAGTGGCATTTCCAATCCATTTTTTCTGTCCATTCAGAATCCAGCCACCTTCTACTTTTCTGCAAGTTGTCGTTAATCCGCCAGCTGCGCCCGAACCAACTTCAGGTTCTGTCAATCCAAATGCACCAATCAAATCGAATTGCTGCATTCCCAGAAGGTATTTTTGTTTTTGCTCTTCTGAACCACACATATAAATTGAACCCATTGATAATCCGGACTGAACACCGAAAAACGTTGCCAACGATGCATCAACTCTGGCAATTTCCATTGCGATAACACCTTCCATTAGAAATGGTAAATTCGGGCAGCCGTAACCTTCGTAAGTCACTCCACAAAGATTCAGTTTTTTGAATTTGGGAATCAGCTCGTGCGGAAAATCGTCTGTCAGCCAATATCTGTTAACCAACGGTTTGGCTTCCTTTTCCATAAACTCACGGACTTTTAACTGGATTGCTCTTTGCTCATCCGTCAGTTTCATATGCAGCTCATAAAAATCGCCGTTGATGGGCGGCAATTCTTTTTTCTTTCCGGAAGAATCAAGCATTTTCGTCAGACCTTTGATTTGATTTTCATCGAGTTTTGAGAACTGATTCATCAGTTTTGGAAGGTCAACTTTTTCGGAAATTTTTGCGATTTGGTCTATATCGATATGTTTCAGGAGGTTAAAAATTCCTTTGATTTTGGAAATAGTACTGTTCATAGATTCTGTTTTCTTGTAGAATGCAATTAATATTCCTAAAAAGCTTTTACAAATATTGGAACTTCAATTTTTTCTTTGAAAAATAATTTTACAAAAAATTAAGAATCAGATAGTTAAAATACAATCTTGGTTTACAAATAGTTTCGGATTGATTTGCAAAATAGCTTTCATCCTAATTATCAATTTTGGAATAGGCAGTTTCGATTAAATGTCTGAACGGAATTTGGAACGCCGAAACCCGCAGCCCGACTTGAGTGGAGCTCGTCATTGCGAGGGAACCCTTCGACAAGCTCAGTATAAACTACAGGCGGATTAAGCTGCCCAAATCAATATCAATAATTAATATCTAAAATAATCTCATTATGAAAACTAAATTTTTATCAATCAGTTTACTTGCTTTGACTTTGTTTGCTTGTAAAAAAAGCGAAATGGTAGAATCTGCTTATGCGTCTGCAGATTATGTTGTTGACAGCGCATCCGTTTCGGACAGCATTTCTATGGCTGCGACGCAAAATGTGAAAGACCGACAATTTGTGAGAACGGCCGAAGTGGATATGGAAGTAAAGGATGTTTATGACGCGACAATCTCTATTGAGAAGCAGTTGCAGACCATTGGCGGATTTGTGACCAAGAGCAGAATGGAGGCGCAGACTTTGTCGGAAAATACTTACAATACGTCGGATGAATCGGCGATATTGATTAGAAAATTCCAGAATCAGAACAGGATGCAGGTAAGAGTTCCGACTCAGAAGTTGGGAGAATTTTTGGATTTTATTAATGATAAAAAAGTGTTCCTCAATTCCAGAATCATTTCCGCAGAAGATGTTTCTGCCGGAATCCGATTGGCAAAACTGGAATCTGAAAGACAAGCTAAAACCAGGTCCAATATTTCTCAACTGAAAGCCGGAAAAGATAAAGTGAATCTCGATGATAACAATATGTCCGAAGCTAACCTACAGAAATATTCTGACGAAATTCTTTCCGATAATTTGAAATTCTCAACAGTTGATATTTTTATCAAAGAGCCTAAAACGAGTGTTGCGAAAATTCCAATCATCAATACCAAAAACATTGATAACGAGTATAAGTACAATTTTCTGTATGACGTGAAAAATGCTTTTGTGGAAGGATTTTATCTGATTCAGCAAATTATTGTTTTCCTGATTTCTGTCTGGCCGATTGTCCTGATTGGAGGATTGGTATTCTATTTTTTGAGAAGAAGAAAAACGATTGTAAAAACTGAGAAATAGTTTTTTTGAACCACAAAAGACACAAAAGATTTACTAATTTTTTAACACAAAGGTCACAAGGGTTTTTTGATATTCGAATATTTTTAAGGTCACAAAGATTTGACTTCGTCAAATGATAATTGTGTGCTTTGTGAAAATCTTTGTGCCTTTTGTGGTTCATTTATTTTACATTTCATAATTTTGCAAAACGATGTTGAGAAAGTTTCAATTGATATTAATGATTTTCTGTTTGGGAATTTTTGTATTTCCGAAGCAGAACTTTAATGTTCAGTTGGCTCAAAGTTCTTGTTGCGAGGCTCAGAAAGAAAACTCAGACTGTTGCAAAAAAGAAGAGAAAAAATCAGATTCCTGTCATCACGATTCCAAGAAAGAGAAAGACTGCAAAGACAATTGTACCACTTGCAAAACCTGCAGTTCGGGATTCGTTTTTTCTGTTGTTCTGAATAACTTCGACAACAAACTGAAAACATTGGTTTTCACAATCAACAATCCATTTTCTTACTATTCACAATCGCCTTTAGCAAGGTCTTTCAATATCTGGCAACCGCCTAAACTTGGTTAATTTTTTTTATTTAAATGGCTTCGACAGGCTCGGCCTGACGAGTTTGAAGAATAAACAGTTAGTATTAGAAATGTCACTCTGAGCGAAGTCGAAGAGTCTTTATTACAAAACAATTAAAATTAATCAAAATGAATACAATCATAAAATCAGGAATTTTATTCCTTTCCATATTTTTATTCTCCAATTTTTCTGCTCAAACCAAATCCTTCAAAGCCAGAGTAGAAGGCAACTGCGGAATGTGCAAAGAGCGCATCGAAACGGCTGCTAAGTCTGACAAAAACGTAAAGTCAGCCGACTGGAGTATGAGCAAAAAAGTCCTGACTGTGAGTTATGACGCTTCCAAAACGGACAAAAAATCTATCCTGAAAAGCGTAGCCGACGTTGGCCACGACAACGAAATGTTCCGTGCTTCTGACAAAGTCTATGACGATTTGGATGCCTGCTGCCAATACGACCGTCCTGACAACAGCAAAAAAATGGCGAAAAATGCCGATACAAAACAAGTCTGCGAACTTAAGTAATTAATTTAAATTTTTAACGATGAATTATTTAAGTAGAAAACTTATGTTTTCTGTGCTGCTCGTTTGTTCCGTATTGTCTTTTGCACAAACCGTTACAGAACAATTTTTGGTAAAAGGAAATTGCGGACAATGTAAAGCAAGAATAGAAAAAGCAGCCTTGAAAGCCGGCGCAACAACCGCCAACTGGACAGCCAGTAATCAGACATTGACAATGACACTTGACGAATCGAAAGTCAAATGTGATGATATCCTGAAACAAATCGCTGAAGTTGGTCACGATAATGAGAAATTCAAAGCACCTGAAGAAGCTTATAAAAATCTGCCTGCTTGCTGTCTCTACACGAGAGGTTCTGATTTTGAAAAACCGAATGACACACTTGAACATCACTCAGATTCTGATGCGAAAACGAACCAGATTGAAGGTGTAAAACTGACGAGGGAAAAAGAAGCAACAGCTATCAGCAAAAAAGAAGCGGGATTGATTTTCAATATCAGCTCCAAAGAATTGTTGAAAGCCGCTTGCTGCAACCTCTCCGAAAGTTTTGAAACCAATGCGACTGTGGATGTTTCATTCAGTAATGCTGTCACTGGAACCAAGCAACTGAAAATGCTCGGACTAGACCAGAAATATACGCTTCTTACCAAAGAACAACTGCCGGAAATCCGAGGATTGGCTTCGCCTTATGGACTGAATTTCATTCCTGGAAAATGGATTGGCGGAATCCAGTTGACCAAAGGCGGAAGTACGGTTGTGAACGGCTACGAAAGTATCACAGGACAAATTAATACGGAACTTTTGAAAACGAAAGATGATGATAAAAAATCGGAAACGGAAATCAATTTGTTTTCTGATAACAACGGACGAGTTGAAGCGAATGTGACGAGTACTTCTCCAATTTCCGACAAATGGGCTCAAAGTGTTTTGTTACACGGCAACGGAACGTTTGGCGATACGGATATGAATGATGACGGTTTTCTTGACCGTCCAAAAGGAAGTCAGTTAAACGTAGCTTATCTTTTGAATTACAATGATTTGCAAGGTTCAGGATTTGGTTCACATTTCGGAATTAATTACTTGAAAGATGAAAGGACGGCTGGACAAATAGGATTTAATAAAAGGATTCCGCAGAAAGACCAATCGCTTTATGGTGTTGGGATTGATATTTCGAGATTCCAGGTTTGGAACAAAACGGGTTATATTTTCAAAGGGAAACCTTATCAAAGTCTTGGCTGGATGAATCAATTGACTTATCATCAGCAAGATAGCTTTTTTGGATTGAGAAATTATTTTGGAAAAGAAACTTCTTACTATTCTAATTTGATTTTCGAAAGCATTATTGGAAACACGAACAACAAATATAAAGTTGGAGCAAGTTTTCTTTATGACAAGTACGATGAAGATTATGGCTTTGGTCAGACTGAGGCTTTCGAAGTCTACAAAAGAACCGAAACCGTTCCCGGATTGTTCGCAGAATATACTTTGACCGGCGAAAAATTTACTTTGGTAACCGGTGCGCGTGTTGATTTTCACAATCTTGCAGGAACGCAGTTTACACCAAGAATGAATTTCAAATATGATTTGACACCGAAAACGATTTTCAGAATTTCGGCGGGAAGAGGTTTCCGAACAGCGAATATCTTTGCGGAAAGTCAGTCCTATTTTGCATCTAATCGTCAATCCAAATCATCAATAATGGTGGGAAAATCTATGGTTTGAAGCCGGAAATTGCCTGGAATTACGGCGTAAGTTTGCAACAAGAATTCAAATTATTTGGAAGAAAATCCACGGTTTTGGCTGATTTTTTCAGAACGGATTTCCAAAATCAGGTTGTGACAGATTTGGATGAATCTGCACAGAAAATTTTGTTCTATAATCTTGAAGGAAAATCTTTTGCGAACAGTTTTCAAACGCAATGGGATTTCCAGCCTGTGAAAAATCTGGAATTCAGAGTGGCTTACAAATATTATGATGTCGCTTTGGATTACTTGAGCGGACTGAAAAAAGTTCCGTTTATGGCTAAACATCGCGGATTTGCGAACCTGGCTTATTCAACCAATAAAACTGAAAAAGGCAGATTTTGGAACTTTGACACGACTTTGAATTTAGTTGGAAAACAAAGACTTCCGAATACAAAATCAAATCCGGCAGAATTCCAAATTGGAGATTATTCGCCGAGCTATGCCACTTTGAATGCTCAGATTTCCAGAAACTTTTCCGAGAAAATCAGAGTTTATTTAGGTGGAGAAAATTTGACCGGCTATCAACAAAAAGTGGCGATTCTGGATGCAGGAAATCCGTTCGGAAATTACTTTGACGGCGGAATGGTTTATGCACCAATCATGAAACAGAATTTCTACGTTGGTGTAGATTTTAAGTTTTAATACTTTAAAACATTCATAACAAAACCTCATCAATTGATGAGGTTTTGTTATATTGATTTCTTAAGGATTAATCAAGTTGTAATTCTTTTTTAAATAATAAATAAGAATACTACTAATAAACATTAGTCCCAGATATTGAAAAATGAGAGGTTTGTAAGAGTCTTTGAAAAATAATCCTACAATAAAACCTAATGAAATCAAGCCAGACAGAGTTAAGAAATTTTCAATAAAACCCTTGTTCTTATCCATCATAAATAAATTGATGAGTACAAAAAGTACCATAAATGTAGGCAGAAGTAAATCTTGAAGATTATCGCTATAGCCAAATATTGCTCCTAAAATGCAATACACTATAGTTGCGAGAAAGATTTTTAAAATTTTATTTTTCATTTTAATATGATTTAAGTTAATAACCAATGTGACCAGTACAATCCTGAAGCCATAAAAATCCACATCCACCATTTGATGCAGTACAATTATCATCGACTCCACCATACATACCACAAGTCCAGCTACAATTACAAACAGGTTTTTTGTTTGTTATACCTCCACTAGATTGGCTTTCTTCAATAATAAGTTTATTTCTTTTTTTTACTCTGATTAAAAAATTTTCTAAATCCTTTACTACAAAAACATTATTGATTTTACCAATTTTCACGTTTTTAGTTGTTGTATAATTTTCTAAACTGGAAACCATCTTTATATAATCATTTTCTGGAGTAATTTTTGCTAAAGCAATTCCTAATTCAATTAATTTAACTCCATTATAAGTTGGGGAGTTCATATTTTTAATTTCTCCTTTTAGAGCCTCAACTAAAACCCTTTGTTCTTTTGTTAAATCTTGAATTAGCACTTGATTTAATTTACTTTCCCAAATTTTAACTTTACTATCTGTTGTCAAATTTCTAAATGTTTCTTTTTGAGATAATTCAGTCTTTCCTTGCAAATCCTCTCTTAGTTCATTCATTTTTTCATCTTGTCTACAAGATTGAACGGCTAAAAGACATAATAGTGTGATAAAAGTAATAATTTTTTTCATCATATAAAATATTAATCGTTAATAATTACAAATTTATCAAAGCTTTTATTGATAATATTCACAAAAAAATTCACAAAATCGGTGTATATTTTTACACAAAATCTTAACTTTGTTTTAAAACATAATTGATGATAGTTGGAAATAACCTAAGAAGACTGAGAATAAAATCTAAAAAATCTCAGCAAGACATTGCAGATATACTGGAAATAGACCGTCGTACTTATATTAAATGGGAAAAAGAAGAAAATGATGTAAAATCTGAATATATTCCAAAATTAGCGGAGATTTTGGGTGTGGAGATTAAAGATTTGTTTACAGATTCAAAAAATAATATCCAAATCAATCAAGAAAACAAAGAAAATAATAATAGTTCGATTAATGGTGTTGTTTTTGTTTTGACTGATAAAGAAAGTATTGATAGATTAGCTGAATTATTAAAAATTAATTTTAAAAAAAATAAAGGATTTTAATTTTCTTTATTATAAAACTCATTCATCATCTCATTCGCTTTTTCGAAGTCATTTTCCGAGACTTTCAGTTGAACGCCGCCACTTGTATTATTGAATAAATTATATGTGTTCGCTAAAATATTCCCGAAAACATAAGTTTCTATGTCATTGGTTTCCAGGAAAATTTTGAGCATTTCCGCTTCGATTTCTGTATTGAAAATCTTGAGTGTAATTAATTCCATAATTCGTTTATTATAATCTGTTCGAAGTCTCATTGACAGTACTTTCTTTGTAATTGGACTTTTTCAATTTACCAAAGTTATATTTTGCCGCAAAAGATATTGTTGGCGTATTTCCAAAAAAAATGCCAGTTGAATTCATCCTATTGTAAGACATTTTCTGGATATAATTCATCTGATTAAAAACATCATTGTAACGAATGGTAAAATCAAAATAGGAAATAGAAGAAGTCATCCCAAGATTGACCAGACACATGGCATTGTTTTCATACAACCCTTCCACACGTTTTGTGATGTAAGAACCATCCAACAGAATTGAAAGATATTTCCAAACATTAACTGTATTATTGGTAGAAAAATAAACATACGGCGTCGAATTTTTCAGAACGGCTAAAGAATCCTCGATTTTATCATAATTGACGGAAAGACTGTTCTGAGAAGTCCATTTTTTCCCTTGAAAAAGAGAATCAATGCCTAAAGAAACACCCATTTCTTTATCAAAATTAACCGCTGTAAATTTGGAAATATTCTTCTCATCATCATAAACCAGGGTGTAACCCAATGGTTTTTTACTGTTGTAAGCAGATGCATTGACAGAGATTTTTTTCAGATTTGTGGTAAAAGTAATGGTATTGGTATAGGTCGGAACCAAGTTAGGATTCCCTTGATACTCAACATACGGACTTCCGTACAAACCGCCTGAAGCCAGATTTCCGTAACTTGGACGTGAAATACTTTTTCTGAAATTCAGTGTATAATCATAATTGTCATTTTGCTTGAAACTGATTTCTGCATTTGGAAACCAATCAAGATAATCTCTCTTGATTTTAGTTGCATTCTCAATTTTATCAAAACCTTCTGCATTAGTTGTTTCTGCTCTCAAACCTGCATTGATATTCCATTTGCCAGCATGAGCAGCGAGATTTGTATAACTAGCAATATTAGCTTCTTTGAATCGATATTGATAATGTTCCGGATTTTGATTATTCTGAAAAGTCGTCTTATTATTGGTGCTGGTTTCGGCTTTTGTGAAGCTTCCGCCTAGTTCCAGACTGTAATTGTCACTCAGTTTTTTTTCTATATCAATTCTTCCGGAATAAACATTTCCCGAGTATAACTGATGACGAAATTGATTGAACTCATATCCGGAATTATTGGTATCATTGAAAAAACTATAATCCACATTATCGCTTTCTCTTTTGAACTGAAATCCGGTCAAAATCTCAGCATCCCAATCCGTTAATTTCTTTTTATAATTAAAGATAGAATTGATTGTTGCACGTTTTCTGTCTTGCTGATTCAGGGTTTTAACAAAAGCAGAATTGTCATTTTCTGAATAGAAAGTATTGGTATTGTTATCTCCTTTGTCCGGTCTGAAATTAGTATTGAGATTCAGCGTAATATAATCACCGTTATCATTCAGTTCCTGATACAAGCTCGCTCCAAAAATAGTTTGCGGACGTTTTGTGATAGATTTTATAACGTAATCAGAACTAATATTTTTACTCGGAACCGAATAATCAAAACCGTTGCTTTCCCAATGGTTGATTTGGTTGTAAGCAGCATTCAGCTTCCACTCGGTTTTATTTTTCTTTTGCTGGAAATTGGCAGAAAGATAATTACTAAAACGTTTTTGGAATGTCGCCGTTTCCGAAACGCTTAGCTGTGCACCATCTTTTCTGCTTTTCTTTAGATTGACTTTGATAACCGCTTTTCCTTCCGATTCATATTTGACAGACGGATTCCTAATAATTTCTACCGACTTGATATCATCCACAGCAATAGCAGATAAAGTCGCAAAATCCACTCTCTGATTATCAACATAAAGCAAAGGCGTTCCTTTTCCGACAAATGATAATCCTTCGCCGTTGGCATCCATCATTACAAAAGGTAATTTTGATAATAATTCTGAAGATGTCGGTAATTTATTTAAAGCCGAATTGGCAACATCCAAAGTAATATTTCCATTTTCTACCTTGAAAGTTTTTTTCTTAGCCGTGATTTTCACCTCATCAATTTTTTGACTTTTAGGTTCAAAAGCAATTGAAAGCTCCAGATTTTTTTCCAGATAAAATGGCTTTTCATTCTGAATCGTTTCATCTGACGACAACTGAAGATGATAATTACCCGACTTCAATTGGTTAAATTCAAATTTTGAATCCTGAGCGACTGTAGATTTAATTAATTGATTATCATTATCCAAAAGATAAACAACAATTGGGGTTCCAATTTTTTCTTTATCAGAATTAATGATTTTTCCATTAATCTTAAGATTTTGCTGAGCAGAAAAAGTTGCCGAGATGAGGATTAAAAACAATA
This sequence comes from Chryseobacterium sp., assembly GCA_003248755.1. GTDB lineage: Bacteria > Bacteroidota > Bacteroidia > Flavobacteriales > Weeksellaceae > Epilithonimonas. The sequence continues at coordinate 34,831 of QFQW01000026.1, forward strand.
AAATGTTCTTCATTGCCAATTAGTTTTTAAATGTTTACTTATCATTTAAAACAATCATCAGCTCTGTTTTATTACATCGTTTTTCAAAAAAGAATGAGATTAAAATCTTAATTTATTTATCCGATATTAATCCATAAAAATTAAAAACATAAAGTTTGTCATTCAGTAGGAATCTCAATATTTTAAAATTCAATATTTTAGATTCCTACGGAATGACAGAAAAATATCTAAAAATAAATATGGATAATCAGAAAACTTTTTAAAAATTATTTTCCCTGCAAAATTGCTTTATTGATTTCATTAATCAATTCCGGACCTTCGTAGATGAATCCTGTGTAAAGCTGAACAAGACTCGCACCAGCTTCTAGTTTTTCCAAAGCATCCTGTGCTGTGTGAATTCCGCCAACGCCAATAATTGGGAAGGCTTTTCCACTTTTTTCCGATAAAAATCTGATGACTTCTGTAGAACGTTTTGTTAATGGTTTTCCGGACAATCCGCCCATTTCAGATTTATTTTCTGAAACCAAATTTTCTCTTGACAAGGTTGTATTGGTCGCAATAACACCAGCAATCTGAGTTTCTTTGACGATATCAATAATATCTAAAAGTTGTTCATCTGTCAAATCCGGAGCAATTTTCAGCAGAATTGGTTTTTGCTTTGGCTTGTCAAGATTAAGGTTTTGAAGCGTTGATAATAATTCTGTCAAAGGCTTTTTGTCCTGAAGTTCACGGAGATTGGGCGTATTTGGCGAACTGACATTAACCACGAAATAATCAACGTAAGGAAATAATTTTTCGAAACAGATTTTGTAATCATTAACTGCTTCTTCGTTTGGCGTTACTTTATTTTTCCCGATGTTTCCGCCAATTAAAATTTTGTCAGTCTGAGCCTGTCGAAGACTATTTTTCTTCAAACGTTCAATGGCTTCATCAACACCGCCATTATTGAAGCCCATTCTGTTAATAATTGCAGAATCTTCCTTCAGTCTGAATAATCGTTTTTTATCATTTCCTGGTTGTGGTTTCGGTGTCAACGTTCCGATTTCTATAAATCCGAATCCTAGGTCAGACAACTCATTGAAGAGTTTGGCATCTTTATCAAAACCAGCCGCCAGTCCAACCGGATTTTTAAATTTCAGTCCAAAAACTTCACGTTCCAGACGTTTATCTTCAATTGGTTTTGGTAAAAATAATTGGGCAAGAAATCCAAAATTTTTCAGAATAGAAAATGTAAAATGATGAACTTCTTCGGGGTCGAATTTGAAAAGAATAGGACGAATCAGGGTTTTGTACATCGGAGAAAAGTTTTACAAATCTACGTTTTTGTGAGGAAAATGGCTTTATAAAAATCAGTTAAGTGTGAGTTAAACACAAAGGCACAAAGTTTAATCTTGAATATCTTGTTTATAAGGCACTAAGTTTTTGAAGAATCTTCGATTTTCTTTGTGCCTTAAAACAATTGTAGTAAAATAGCTTTTTGTGCCTTTGTGTTTGATATTCTAAGAATTCAGGAAAGATAAACCAAAATCTTTATATCTTTACTTAGATTTTATCCAAAATTTTAAATGATTCCACCTACTTTTTATAAAAGTTTAATTTATATATTTTTTCTCTTTTTTCTGCCATTCCAGACTTTTGCAATGACTCCAAAAGACTGCGAAAAAATGGTCATTAAGGCTGTGGAAGCAATGAACAAGAAGGAATTTGTGAAGTCGCTGCAAATCCTTAGCAAAACCAAAAAAATAGCACAGGACAACCGTTGGTATCGGGAAGAATTCCTGGCTGTCAACAACATCGGCGCCAATTATTATATGATGTTGGATTATGGCGAGGCGCTGAATAATTATCTTGATGCTTACAAAATTGCTGTTGCGCATCTGGATGAAAAATCAGAAATGACGGTTCTCAATAATATCGCAATTCTCTATTCCCGGGACAACAAAATCGATAAAGCCAAAGACTATTTTTCCAAAGCTTATGAACTCGCAGGAAAAGTTAAGAACAACACTTCCAAAGGTTTATACGCCATTAACCTGACCATTGTTTATAATGAAAAAGGTGATTACAAAACGGCTAAAAAATATATCGATGAAGCTCTGAAGCTGACCGCTGATTCGCCCTATTTCCTGCTGGCAAAATCCACTTATATGGAAACGCTTGTTAACCTAAAACAATATAATGAGGCTGAAAAAATTGCCAACGAACTGCTTCCGAAACTTAATGGTGTAGAATATGCCGAGCACAAAACGCAGGTTTTCTACAATCTTTCAACGATTGCTGAACAAAGAAATGACCTTCAAAAGGCTTTTCATTTTTTGCAACTAGCCGAGAAAAACAATCTCAATTTCGATTTCAAAGAAAATATTTTCGAAAGATTCAGTAAGTTTTACAAAAAAGCGAACAACATAGACCGAGCCGTTTCTTATAAAGACTCGATAATGGCTGTGAAAGATTCTGTGAATAGAATCAAAAACGGACAGCTTTTCGAGAATAGTAAAATCAAATTTGAACTTCAGAATTCTCAGAAAGATTTGGCGGAAAGTCAAGGAAAACTGACGGCTCAGCGCTCTTATTTTATTAAAGGAATCTTGCTGGCTATCTTTATCATTGCTATTATTTTTTGGGCCTTGAGAAACAGCATTCTTAAAAATAAACAGCAAAAAATCATCGAACAAAACAATGCCGAGATTGCAAAACTCGAACTCGAAAAAGAGAAAAAGAATAAGGAAATCCTCGAAAATCAATTAAAAGAAAAAGAAGTTTCGGCTTTATTGGAAGTAGAAAAATACAAAAACGAAATCGAAGCCAAAAACAGAAAACTGACAACCAAAGCTTTACAGCTTTCCACAAAAATAGAACTCATAGATGACCTCATCAACACGCTTTCCAGAGAATCGGACGATTTGAACAATGTGGACATCAGCAGTATCATCAAACAATTCAAAATACTTCAAAAACAAACACACGAGGAAGAAAGTTTTCTGGTTCATTTCGAAGAAGTCAACCAAGGTTTTATTGCCAGATTGAAACAGCTTCATCCTGACCTTAATTCAAACGATATAAGATTCCTTTCTTATGTCTATATGAATTTGTCGGTAAAAGAGATTTCGACCATTTTTAACATCACTCCGGAAGCTTGTCGCAAAAGAAAAGAGCGCATTGTGAAAAAAATGGGACACGATGAAAACTTAGACCTATATACTTATATTACAAGCATTTAATAAAAATGTCACTTTATTTCTGAGACACCGTCCTATTAATTCCGTCCAGTTTTTTTGCATTGCTAATTTTTATCACAACATTTGGTTATAAAATTAGATATATGAAGAAAATTACTTTTTTTGCGGGATTGTTATTCGCACTTTTTACCAATAAAATGAATGCCCAAGTTGAGGTGTTGGGCAAGAACGAATTCGGAAGAATCTTCGAAGTTACATACAGTACAACAGAACAAAATACTGTTTACGCCACGACAATTACCAATCATATTGTGGTTTCCAAGAATAATGGCGTTTCCTGGGAAGTATTTTATTCGGTTCCAACGGAAATCGGGAATATCACCAAACTGAACATCAGCAAAAATGGCTCATTCCTAACATTTTCTACTTTGAAGAACGGGATTGGTGAAGTTCATATTTTTGACATTGCCACCAAAGCAATCACAAAAACCTTCTCGATGCCGAATTATTCCGAAGGCGCTTACGTTTCGGCTTATAATTTCTTTGGCGATGATAAAGACAACCTGATTGTGAGTTCTCAGTTTCCGTTTGGATTAGGAACAGCCAACCGTGTTTATACAACCAATGACGGTGGACAAAACTGGAAAGAAATCTACTATTCCGTGGATGATAACCATAATATTATCACTAGTTATGTAGCCTTCAACCCTGCTGATAAAAACAAAATCTACATAGCCAACGGAAACGGCAGCGAAGGTGTTTATGGCGGAGTGATGATTTCCAATGACGGCGGTGATACCTTCACAACAAAGCTAGAAGGAAGTGTCCTTAGTACATTGGAATTCAATCCGAATAATCCTAATGAAATCTATGCCGGAACAGGAATCAGCTTTGGGGCAAGTCCTGAAAAACTTCATCATTCAACCGACGGCGGAACTACCTGGGAAGACAAAAACATCAATTGGGGTAGTAATGGAATCCTGAATAATATCATTGACATCAAGTATAATCCGCTAGATAACAATCACATCATCGTTTTGGAAGAAGATGAGATTGTTTCTACAAAAGATGGCGGTGCAACTTGGCAGAGCGTAGAATATCCTTATGATAATTTGGACAGTTATTATTATGGGATCAAGGCGACCTTCAATCCTTTCAAAGCAGGAGAATTATTCATTACAGCGAATTACAAACCTTTGTTTTCTACAGATAACGGTGCATCTTTAACGCAATTACAAACACCTTTTTTCAGTTCAACAGGAAGAGTGAGTTTATTTGAAAACGAAACTTCGAAACACCTTTTCTATAGCGTTCAGAACGGTTTTGTTCACAGAAACCTGGCTGATGATTCTGAGAATGCTTTCGATATTCAGGCTCTTAATATTTTCAGTAATAATAATGGTCCGGCGTACATCCCGGATTCCAAAAAAGAAGGTAGAGTTTATTCTTTCAAAGGTGGATTTTTGGGTTCTACATTGGCAATGAGTGATAATTTTGGGGCCGACTTCAATCCTATTTTTGAAACTTTTACAAGTGGGTTGACCAACATAATTCCTGACCCGCAGGTTACCAATCAGGCTTACGCAACTTTCAACAATTGGGACCAAGGCGAATTGGACAAGATCAACTTCAACAATCCGAATGATATTGTCGTGACCAATATCCCGCTTCCGGCTCAGGGCGCTGTTTATAAAATCCTTCATCAGAATAATATCTCTGATGAGTTTTTCATCCTGATCGGTTCAGAACTTTATAAAACAATAAATGGCGGAACAGATTGGACTCCGGTTTCTTTAGGGAATGATTTTCCAACAGATGCAGCAATTTTTGACATTGTCCAGAATCCGAAAAATGCTAATCAATTGGCTCTCGGAACGTCAAGCGGAGTTTATGTTTCGAATGATAAAGGTGCTACTTGGTCTCTCACCGGAGAATTTGTTGCAAACAAAGTAGCTTATTCTGATGTCAATTCCGGTGTTCTTATTGCGACAACTTATACCTCAATGTATACTCAATTCAATGTTTATTATTCTGTAGATAATGGTGCCAATTGGGAAGGTGTCGACAGAAAAGACCTTTTGTACTCAGAAACTAATTCTGTATCGATAGATTTCTCCGATAAAAATGCTTATATCTATATTGCATCGGCAGATTTGGGATTATTAGGTTATAGTTTGGACTTGGACGTTTTGGCAACCGGTGAAGTTTCCGGAGAAAAAGCAAAAGTTCTTGTCTATCCGAATCCTGTTGTTGATGTTTTACACATCGATGACAAGAATCTGAAATCTGTTACTCTTTACAATATGGAAGGCAAAAAATTGCTTGAAACGAAGAGTAATGAGATGAATGTTTCTAAGCTTCCAAACGGAGTTTATGTTCTTAGAATCGTAACTTCTGACAACAACATTGTAAGCAAAAAAATCATCAAAAAGTAATAGTTAATAAAAATGATTAGAAAGGCTTCTCAGAAACTTGAGAAGCCTTTTTTGTGGAATGATTAATATCAAAACTATTCCGATTATTCTAAATTAATCCTATTTTTGGAGGAATTTTTAAAACTAATCTATGAAAAAATCAATTCTATTTCTGATTTTAATTTTAAGCCAAATGTCTTTTGCGCAAGTAAGCTACGAAAAAACCAAACTTGTAAAAGATGGTCAAAAGTATAATCTTTCAAAATACAGGCAGGTTTTTACAAATCCACAAGCGATTGATTATATTAAGAAAGGAAGAACCAATAAAACATTTGCCGATATCTTCGCATTTAGCGGAGGTTTTGGAATTGGATTCGGTTTGGTGGGTGCTTTGATTTCTCCTAACGAGAAAACTTTCTCAACGCCTTATGGTGCAGGCACGGTTAAATATGATAAAAGTGGCTATTGGACAGTGTTTGGTGTCGGTGCAGGTTTGGCTTTGATATCAATTCCATTTCATTTAGGAGCAGAGAAAAACATCAAAAAAGCTGTTGAGGTTGAAAACGGTGGAAGCGATGTTGCTTTTCAGCCTTATTTTAAAATTGAAAGTGCCGGAAATGGTATTGCAATGAGTTATAATTTCTAAAGAATAATCAAGTAATAATAGACCTGTCCCAATCAAGACAGGTTTTTTTGTTTTTATTTGTAACATTTTCTGTTCAACTTTCTCTAAACTCTAAAAAGGTCCAATGCATAACTTAAACTTCGAAGACATTTATCACGATTACTGGAAGAAGATATTTCGTCTTTGTATGGGTTATGTGAATGACGATGATTTGGCGAAAGACCTCTGTCAGGAAACTTTTGTTGCAGTTTTTCAGCAATTGCCCAAATTCCGACAGGAATCTGCAGTTGGAACTTGGATTTACAGAATCGCAACGAATATCTGCCTAAGGCAAATCAATCTTGAAAAACGAATGCCCAAAAGCGAATTACCTTATCAAATCAAGGATAATTCGGAAAAAGACAACAAGCTGGAAAAAGATAAAATGACGGATTTTCTTTACCAATGCATCTCAGAATTGCCCGAACTCGAAAGAATCATTATTTCCCTTGAACTCGAAGAAATGAAACAGGCAGAAATTGCTGAAGTTGTGGGAATTTCGCCAACCAATGTAAGAGTCAAAATCCACCGAATCAAAGAAAAGTTAACAGAAAAATTCAGAAAGCATGGAAACCAATTATAATTTTCAAAATCTTTGGAAGCAGAAAGAAATCAATGTCCCTGACAGTACGAAAATCATTAAAAAAGCCGATGCCTACAAGAAAAATCAAATGCTTTTTTCTGTACTTCTTTCCATCCAGCTTTTGGCAACCATTGGCGTGATAAGCTGGGTGTGGATCAGTCTCTCTCATCTGCATCTTCTCACAAAAACAGGATTAGTGATGATTTTGCTTGCACTTGTATTCTTCTCTTTCCTGAATCTACAGAAAATAAATATTCTCAATAAGATCAATCCTTCACTTAACAATCAGGATTATCTTAAAAAAATGAAATCATTACAGCAAAAGCAAATCTATATGCAGACAAAGGGGCTGAACATTTATTTCATATTGCTCTTTTTCGGAATGTGTTTTTATATGCTGGAATTTGTACAAAGAATGACGCCGCTATGGGGAATGATCGTGTTATCTATCACTTTGGGATGGATGTTTTTCGTATGGTTCTACATCAAGCCTGTGAGAAGAAAAAAACAAGAGCAGAAAATAAAAGATGTCATTCAGTCGCTGGAAAGTCTGGAAAAGGGATTTGAGGAATAATAAAACTAAGTATATTCCTCTAAATCAAAACCTAAGATTTTTCCTATTTGTAAAAAATCAGGATTCACATTCAAACCGGCATTGATGGAAATATCTTGATTTGTGATGGGATGTTTAAAATTAAGTTGGTGAGAATGTAAAGGCATTGCAGTGATATTGAAAGTATTCAGCCATAACCTATTCTGCTTGTTGCAACCGTGTTTTCTGCAACCTAAAATGGGATGTAAAATATGTTTGAAATGTTTTCTTAACTGATGAAATCTTCCTGTTTCCGGAATCGCTTCTACCAAAGAATAACGAGAGGTCTGATGTTTTAGAAATGGTAAATCAATTTCGGAGATCATCAGTCGTTTGTAGTATGTAACTGCATTTTGAACGATTTCATTTTCATTGGTCAAATCGTAATCAATCGTTTCTTCCTCTTTTGTCCAACCTCGGAGAATCGCCAGATATTTTTTTTCAACTTCACGGTTCATAAACTGATCACTCAATAATTTAAGCGTTTCTTTATCGAAAGCAAACAATAAAACACCCGATGTTTTTCGGTCTAAACGATGAACAAGATGAACCTTTTTCCCAATTTGATTCATTAGTTTCTCGACAGCATATTCGTCTGCTACGCCAGCATAATACGATTTATGAACCAAAAGTCCACTCGGCTTGTTAATGGCAATAATGTAGTTGTCTTGATAAAGAATTTCTAACATTGGGCAAAAGTAAATCTTTAGAATAAAAAAAGTCTAATTTCTTCGATTAGACTTTGTTGTTGATGTAACCTTCTGTGGCATTTATTTTCGATGTGATTACAGCAGGATTTCCTAACACAATAGAATTGTCTGGAACATAGGTGTTTACATAAGCATTTGGAGCAATCAGAACATTGTTGCCAATCGTAATATTCCCAACAATAACAGCATTTGGACCAATCCAAACTTCGTCTCCAATCACAGGAACACCTTCGTTTTTTCCACGGTTGGCTTGAGCAATGGTTACACCTTGAGCAATGTTGCAGTTCTTTCCGATTTTAGCTTTTGGATTAATCACCAATTGTCCCCAATGTCCCAGATATAAGCCTTCACCAATTGTAGTTTCCGGATAGATTTGGAAACCATATTTGATTTGATAATGGCGAAGAATCAATTTATAAAATAGACCGATAATTGGTTTTTTATAATGTTTTTGAGTTTTTCTAAAGAGATAAATGTAATGCAGATTTGGACTGAAACACTTTTTCAGGATTTGAAATCCTGATAGATATTTTCCGCTTTCTCTGTAAAAATCTTTTTGAATGATAGAATAACCCATTAGATAAAATTACAAATTATCAATGATTTCCATAATCTTATCAACAGATTTTTTCAAGCTGAAGGGTATCTCATAATTCTTAAGGTTTTCCTGATAGGTTTGAAAACTTTCGGTATTTGTAAGTGCTTGTTTAATTCCTTCATAGATTCCGTCTTCCGAGTTTTCTGTAATTAATCCAAGATTTCCATCATTCAGCATTTCTTTCACACCGGAAACATCTGTGGCGATAATATTTTTTTTCAAAGTAATAGCTTCAAATAAAACCGTTGGGAAGCCCTCGTAACGTGAACTCAGAATATAAAAATCCGCTTTTTTGAAATATGGATAAGGATTATCTGTGAACCCAAGCATTGTTGCTGTTTCATCGACACCTAATTCAGATTTTAGTTTTTTGACATTTTCAAAGTCATAACCATCACCTACAATTAAAACTTTATGATGAAAACCTTCATCCAAAAGTCTTTTATGAACTCTCAACAATCTGTCAAATCCTTTTTGAGGAAAGACTGTTCCTACAGAAATGAAAGTCGGAACATTATTGTCAAATTTATAATTGCTAATTGGTCTTGCGGCTTTAGTAAGGATTTCTTGTGTATCAAGTGGATTGTAAATTCTAACGATTTTTGACTTTTCTTCTTCATTTTTGGATAATGATAAAAAAGTCTCCTGAATCTTTTCAGAAATCACCATCACTTTGTCATAACTGAAAAATCTGCGAATCTTTTCCGGAGTATAACCGCTAACCTGTGTAAGATCATTATGAATCCACATTAATTTTTTGGAAGCTTTCAATGGGCTATTCAGAACTTCGTCCATAAAACCATGAATGGCCGCAAACTCAACATCATATTGCTTTTTCTTGAGTTTTCTCCGGTAAAGAATTTTTGGATACTTTTTCAAAAGTTGCTGATAAACAACACGATAAACTTTTCTGGGTAAATCTTTTGGGCGATTGGTGGTAATCATTTCACCACGGTTTAGATACATTATATTCACCCAATCCGGAACTTCTGCCAGGTATTTTCCGGAATAGAGATTGAGTAGAAGATCAACCTCATATTTGTCTTTCGGAAGGTTTTTAAGAAATGTCACCAGAACTTTCTCTGCGCCTCCGTGACGAAGAGAACCGATTCTGATAAGTATTTTCTTTTTCAATGAAGTGAATTAAAATTCTAAAATTCCGGCAGCCCAAGAATAACCAACTCCAAAACCAACAACCATCACCTTGAAACTTTCTTTTATAATGTTTTTTTGTGTTGCCAACTTGAGAGCGATTGGGATACTTGCAGAAACTGTGTTACCGATATCTTTCATATCCAAAAAGAATTTCTCCTCCGGGATTTTGCAAAGCTCTCTCAGATAATTCAGCATATAAGAACTTGCCTGATGAAAAACAAACAAATCAATGTCTTCCATTTTTAAGCGATTTTTATCCAGTGTTTCTTTGATGACGGCGGGGATGTTTTCTAGTGCAAAAGTGAAAATCTTTGGACCTTTCATAAAAAGTTTTGGCTTTTCCAGACTATTTCTGGATCCCCCGTTTTCAACAATCAGATTACTGAAACCGCTTCCATCTGTTCCTACGGAAAACTGAAAATCCTGTTTGCTCTCGTCTTTTTCAACAATAGTTACTGCAGCACCATCTCCGAAGATCGTTCGGTTGGATTTGTCATTTTTATCCAGAAACTTGGTGTAAGTTTCCGCAGTTACAAGCAATATATTTTTTGCTACTCCTGTGGCAATCAGTCCTTTTGCAAGTGTTAATCCGTAAACAAAACCAGAACATCCCAAATTGAAATCCAATGCACCAATAGATTTTGAAAGTCCTAATTTATCTTGTAAAATACATGCCGTTGTTGGCAAGAAATAGTCCGGACTCTGAGTACAAAAAAGAATAAAATCAATTTTGCT
>QFQW01000132.1 GCA_003248755.1 Chryseobacterium sp.
ACCAGGGACCACCTGATTATGAGTCAGGTGCTCTAACCAACTGAGCTATAGGACCTCAAAACTTGGTTAAATTTTGTGTGTGCAAAAATAACAAAATTTCTTTATCTACCAAACTTTTCAAGGTTTTTCTTGACACAATTCTATCAATACTCCATTGGTTGATTTAGGGTGCAGGAAGACAACTAATTTATTATCAGCACCTTCTTTAGGTTCTTCGGAGATGAAAATAAAGCCTTCTTTTTTTAATCTTTCAATCTCGTTTTTGATGTTTTCTACCCCAAATGCAATATGATGAATGCCTTCCCCTTTTTTATCAAGGAATTTGGCAATTGGACTTTCTGTATTTGTAGCTTCCAAAAGCTCAATTTTGCTCTCTCCTATTTCGTAAAAAGAAGTTATTACACCTTCCCTTTCTACGGATTCTTGTTTGTAATTTGGCTTACCTAATAATCGGGAAAACAAATCATCCGAATCTGATAGAGATTTTATGGCAATTCCTAAGTGCTCTATTTTCATTATCTTGTTGTTAAATAATCTTCTATTGGAATGACAAAATCACTAGCCCCGATTGCAGTGGAAATCCTTTTTTGCGTGGTTTTCGAGATATTGTGGCTGACATCACGTGATGCAAAAAAGATTGCAACGGAAAGCGGGATTAAGCTCCTGAAAAAAAATTGTCAAAGTAAAAATGATATTACTTTGACAATATATATTTTTGACTGATTAAGAGTTGAATCCTTCTATAATCTTAGAGAAATCTTCAATTTTAAGTGCTGCGCCGCCAATCAAACCTCCGTCAACGTCCGGCTGAGTAAAGATTTCTTTAGCATTGTCCGGCTTCACACTTCCTCCGTAAAGGATGGAAACTTCGTCAGCAACCTCTTTCCCGTATTTGTCAGAAATCAGGCTTCTGATGTAAGCGTGAACTTCCTGTGCTTGTTCTGCAGTCGCCGTTTCGCCTGTTCCGATTGCCCAAACTGGTTCGTATGCAATGACCACTTTCTTGATTTCCTCAGCAGATAAAGTGAAAAGAGCTGTTTCTGTCTGGTTTTTAACAACTTCGAAATGTCTTCCAGCTTTTCTTTCTTCCAGCTTTTCGCCGTTGCAATAGATTGGCGTCAAACCTTTGTCCAAAAGGGCTTTTACCTTTCTATTAGCGTGGCTGTCGGTTTCTCCGTGGAAAGTTCTTCTTTCTGAATGCGAAACCAAACTTCCGTCTGCATCAACAGAAGCTAACATATCTACAGAAATTTCGCCGGTATAAGCACCGCTTGCATATTCTGAAACATCTTGAGCGAATACGCCAACTTCCCCATTTTTGAAAACTTCTTTCGCAGTGGTAAGATACAAAGCTGGCGGAGCTATGTAAACTTCGCAGTTTGTGGTGTTATTTTTTTTGTATTCTAAAAGCTGAGCCATCAATTCCTGAGCTTCAGCATAAGTCTTGTTCATTTTCCAGTTTCCTGCAACAATGTTCTTTCTCATTATATTTTAATTTAATTTCCAAATATTTTTTAATCGTGTATAAAAATGATGTTCCTCATCGGATACTTCATTATCTGCTTTAATGAGTGATTTTGCAAATTGGATAAAGTCTTTTCTTTCCTTCTCGGTAGAATCTTCTTCGAAACATTTTGCATGGAACTCGAAGTGGTTTTGCCATTCTTCTGCCTTTAACTGAAGGATTGTTTCCAACTCATCATCCAGATTCAAACGGAAAGGAAATTCTTCCGCCATATATTCCTGAACTTTGACGCCTTCTTCAGGTTTGAAGATTCCGTCCACTGCAGATAAAATCATCAATAGATGATATCCGGCAATTGGTTTATTTGATTTTCTCATTATATAATTTAATCTTGATTTAAATAATCTTTTGCTCCCAATTTCTCAACCACTTTACCTTTTTCTAAAATCAATACAAAAGGATTACTTCTTGCAATGGTTTTGATGGCAATTTCATCCATTAGATAATTAGGAATTTGTTTATAGAAGTCTGGTTGTGTGCTGATTCCGTAAACTTTTGCTTTTTCTGTCAAAGCTTTGGTTTCTGTTTTTTTAACTAATCCTAGATCTGCTTCCTTTGGTTTGTATGTGAAAATCAAAACAACTCTTGGTTCTTTCAAAAGCTCATCTGTAATAGGATTTCCATTAGCATCTTCGACTTTAAATTTTGAAATCTCAGATTCGTAACCTTTTTTTACTATTTCGGAAGTTGTTTTTCCATCCTCGATTTGCCAGCTTGTATCTTTCCAGTATTCCTTATTAATATATTCGTCTTGGTCCACTTTTTTAACTTCGCCAGTTTTGGAATTTTTGAGGGAATAAAAAGTCTTATACTCAGTAGGATTTTTATTGATTTTAACTTTCTCAGCCGCCAAATCTGTTCCGATAGCGTAAGCTCTGAAATCTATCATCGGCTCGTGAGCAATGCCTCTATACATCACGAAAATCATTATCAAAACAAAAACACCTAATAATGGTAATTTCCCAAATCTCACTTTCTCATCTTCTTCTCTTTTTCTGTAAAGGAAAGCCAATATAATCAATAAAACCAAAAGTGTAATATCTTTCCAGAATGATTGCCAAGGCGTGAATTTCAAAGCATCTCCGAAACATCCACAATCTGTAACAACATTGTAATATGCTGAATAAAATGTCAGAAAACCAAAGAAAACACAAAGTATGATTAATGCATAAATCGTCTGTTTTAGCTTAATTTTCATCAATAACATAAATCCTAAAACCAATTCCAGAACAACTACAATAATTGAAAATGCCAAAGCATATTTTTCCAAAAATGGCAGATTAAAAACAATTGGCGAAAAATATTCCTCTAACTTGAAAGAGAATCCTTTTAAGTCAACTGCCTTTACAAATCCGGAAGCGATAAATATTAGTGAAACAATATATCGTAAAATTGTGCGCATAGTTTTATTTGTGTTTGTATTAATTTTTGAATTTAATCAGACAAAAAACAGCATAGTTCAGCATATCAAAATAGTTGGCGTCTAAACCTTCCGAAACCAAAGTCTTTCCTTGATTATCCTCTATTTGCTTGGTTCTCAAAACCTTTTGATAAATCAAGTCAGTAATAGAAGAAATTCTCATATCTCTCCAAGCTTCACCGTAATCGTGATTTTTGCGCTCCATCAATTCTTTTGCTTTTTGGGCATAGGAATCGTAAAGATGAATAATTTCTTCAGGATCGGCATTCAACTCATCTGAAAAGCCTTTTTCCAGCTGAATCAATCCAATAATCGAGTAATTGATAATCGCAATGAACTCATCTTCTTCGCTTTCGTCCACCATTTTTACGTCCGTCATTTGTAACGTTCTGATTCGGCTTACTTTGATATAGATTTGGTCTGTGATAGAACTCGGGCGAAGAACACGCCAAGCCGTTCCATAATCTTTCATTTTCTTTTGAAAAAGGTCTCTGCAAGCCTTTATAACGTCGTCAAACTGAGCGGAAGTATTGTGCATAAATCTGTCTAATTGGTCAAAGATACAAATTTACTTGTTTTCAAATTTTGATTCTTAACCGGAAAAATTAACTATTTTTATGACTCCAAAATAATTCTATGAAAATTGCTCTCTCTTTCTTCCTGTTACTTTCAGCATTCATCATTGCTCAGCAAAAAGTAGAATTGACGACAGAAATGGCAAATAAACTAGTGTCGATGCCCTTAAAATGTATCAATCAAGAATATCCGAATAAAACTGCACACGTCATTAACACTGAAAAGGATGCTGTTTTAACACCAAAAGAATTACATCCAAGTTTTTATGGTTGTTTTGATTGGCACAGCTCTGTTCACGGACACTGGATGTTGGTAAGATTATTGAGAACTGTTCAGGATTTGGAAAATAGAGACAAAATCATATCTATTCTGGATGAATCTTTTTCACTTGAAAAAATCAGAGAAGAAGCATCTTATTTTACAAAATATCAGGTTGCACAAAATTTCGAAAGAACCTATGGCTGGGCCTGGATTTTGAAATTAGATGAAGAATTAGCAAGATGGAATCACCCAAAAGCAAAAATGTGGCATCATAATTTAAAGCCTTTAACAGATGAAATCCTGAGACTTTGGAAAGCTTATTTACCCAAACAAACTTATCCCAACAGAACCGGTGTTCACCCGAACACCGCATTTGCAATGAGTTTCGCAATTGATTGGGCAAGACAAGTTGAGGATAAATCATTCGAGGAAGAATTATCTGATAAAGCCAAAGTTTTCTATTTAAATAATACTAAAACGCCTGCTTATCTGGAACCGGACGGAAGCGATTTTTTTTCCCCAAGTCTGGAAATTGCAGATTTGATGAGCCGAATCCTCCCTCGGAAAGAATTTGAGAAATGGCTTCATCAATTTTATGAGAAAAGAAGTCTGGAAAATATCGAACAAATTCCTATCATAAGTGACATCAATGATTATCAAACGGTTCACCTTGTAGGATTGTCATTTTCGAAAGCCTGGGCGATGAAAAATATTATCAATGCTTTACCGGAAAAGAATTCTATCAGAAAGCAATTTGAGATTTCAAGGGAAAAATTTATTGAAAACTCATTACCAATTATTTTTCAAGGTAATTATGGAGGTGATCATTGGTTGGCAAGTTTTGCAGTTTATGCAATGACTAATTAAAATAATATTTTTTTCACAAAAACTTACTCCACACTATTATTAAAATTTCAAATGGAATTTTCTATTACCAATTCTAATCAATCAAAGTTTTATTCTATCAATTGCAACGGCAGGTTGATTGATCTGTCAAAACCCAAATTAATGGGAATCCTGAATCTCACACCTGATTCTTTTTCTGATGGAGGAAAATTCAACAATGAAAAATCCGCATTATTACAAGCTGAAAATCTATTGAAAAACGGTGCAATAATTATCGACATTGGCGCACAATCAACCCGTCCAAATTCAGAATATTTGAAAGCTGATGAAGAAATCAGAAGAATTGGAAATGTCATTTCTTTAATTAAAAAGGAATTTCCGGAAAGTTTGGTTTCTATAGATACATTTTATTCAGAAGTTGTCAGGTTTGGTTATGATGAAGGAATTGATATTGTGAATGATATTTCTGCAGGACAATTTGATACTGACATTTTGGATACAATTGCAGAAATAGGTTTACCTTATATATTAATGCATATTAATCCGACTTATGATTCTATGCACAAGAAAATTAAATTCGACGATATTATTTTATCTATCAATCATTTTTTCTCAGTAAAGGTAAATCTTTTAAGACAAAAGGGAATTAAAGATATTATTCTTGATCCAGGATTTGGTTTCGGAAAAACTGTTGAAGACCAATATAAAATGATTGATGATTTCGAATATATTGGATTTGGCACGTTACCAATCCTAGCCGGAATTTCAAAAAAATCATTCATTTACAAACCTCTCGGAAAACAACCGAATGAAGTTGAACAAGAAACATTAGATTTACATCAGAAGTTATTAGAAAAAGGTGCTAGTATTATTCGACTTCATAATCCAAAGACTATATATTTTTGATTTTTAATTGGTTATTTTAAAATATTCATTCCTTAAAACAGTTTTTGATTAATTTTTTTTTTCAATAGTAATTTTGTGTAAATTTTTAATTATTTTTTTTTAAACAATAGTTTGAAAAAGGATTTTTTTGAAAAATTTTAATTAATAATTAAATATTTTAATAAATTTATATTTCAATGAAATTAACAAATAAATAAATCATTGATAATTATTTTGTTTTTAATTTGGAAAATTCAAATTAATTTAACTAAATTTGAGAGAATTAAAAAAATAATTTATGAAACAACATTTACTTAATTTAGCTTTATTAGCTTTACCAGTATTAGGATTCAGTCAAACTTTTCAAGAAAATTTTGATGGAAACGGACCAGGAATAGCAGCCTGGACAATCATTGACGTTGATGGTCGTACACCAGCTGATGCTGTTGCGGCGCAAGGATTTACAGGAGCCTGG
>QFQW01000027.1 GCA_003248755.1 Chryseobacterium sp.
TATTGTCCATCAAATCGAACAAGGATATCAAAGTTGCGGAGGTATATGATGCATCAGGAAAACTTTTAAAACAAACAGACAGCAAAACTATTGATATGTCAAAATTGCCAGCAGGAAGCTATATTCTTAAGATTACATTTGCAGATGGTTCTTTACTTGATAAAAAAATCATCAAAAACTAAATCTTCATAATCTTTATTTTTAATAAGAAACCCTTACCGACTTTGGTAAGGGTTTCTTATTAAAAATATAAAAGAAAGGAATTACTTCTTAACCGGACCGATGTCCATAAGTTTCATGAACTCATCCAGTTTCGGCATAATGATGATCTCCGTTCTACGGTTTTCACTTCTTCCGGAAACTGAAGCATTTGTAGTTTTAGGATTGTACTCCGATCTACCACCAGCAGTAATTCTGTTAGGATTCACCCCGAACTGATTTTGTAGAACTTTTGCAACTGCAGTTGCTCTAAGTGCAGAAAGATCCCAGTTGTCTTTTGGTGCATTGGCACTGTTTAATGGAGTGTTATCAGTATTACCTTCAATCAATACGCTGTAAGTATCATAGTCATTGATTACTTTAGCAACTTTAGCTAAAACATCTGCTGCAGCTGGCTGGATATCATATTTTCCAACTTGATAAAGCATTTTATCTGATAACGAAATCAATACAACACCTTTAAGAACTTTCACATCCACATCTTGATCTGCAACGTTGTCAAGAGAACGTTTTAGTTTATTAGATAAAGCAAGGTTCAAACTGTCGTTTTTGCTTTTTCCGGAAATCAATTGCTTGATGTAAGCATTTGAAGCATTGATTTCTCCAACTAATTTATCAATATTTGCAGAACCTTTTCCTGCATTGGATAGACAAGCGTCCAAACTGGATTTAAGAGCGTTGTTTTGTCCCACAAGCAAGTCGTTTTGACCTTTAAGAGAAGAATTTTCACCTTTCAAATCTTGGATTTGACGCATTCTTTCACCTGCATCTTCAATACATTGTTTGTAATTCAGATTAAGGGCATCGAATTGTTTTTTACTGACACAAGACGCAAGAGAAAGCCCAATTGCAGTAATTGTCAAAATTTTAAATAATCTCATAGTAAATATTTATTTGTTTTATTGTTTTTATTGAGCGGTTAATGGTTTTTAAATCGTTTCAAAAATAAGGATTAATAACTGTATATTTGTGTTTATAACTTAATATTTCGTTATAAAATTGTGTTAAGTCTCTTAAAATTTCAAAACGCTTTGGAGCAATTGCTCAACCATTCACAACAAAAAACATACCTTTTGGCAGTAAGTGGAGGAGTGGACTCTATGGTTTTGGCTGATTTATTTCAGGTTTCGGGATTTAATTTTCATGTTGCGCATATCAATTATCATCTTCGTAATGAGGATTCTGACCTTGACCAAAAGTTGGTTTCTGGCTTTTGTGAAAAACGTCAAATTCCTTTTCATTTGTATGAAGTTTCAGAAGTTGATAAGCAAACGGAAAATTCAATTCAAAATTGGGCAAGGGAATTGAGATATCAATTTTTCAGAGAAATTCAACAGAAAGAAAATATTGATTTTTTAGTCACAGCGCATCATTTGAATGACCAATTGGAAACATTTATCATTAATCTTTCCAAAGCATCAGGAATCCGAGGTTTGAGTGGAATTCCAAAAAATGAAAACGGAATCATTCGTCCACTTCTTGACTTTTCTAAGGATGAGATTTATGATTTTGCAAAACAGAATCGAATTGAATTTCGAGAAGATAAATCCAATCAAAAAACAGACTATCTAAGGAATAAGATTCGACATCATATCGTTCCGGAATTAGAAAAGGTCAATTCAGATTTTTTGGTTAACTTTTCAAAAAGCATCAATTATATTAATCAAACTAAAGATTTTATTAATCAATCGGTTGATGAAAAAATTAAAGTTTTAAAGATTGATTCTCCAGAAAACCAATTGATTATCGATAAACAAAAATTTTCAGAAGAATCTGAATTGATTCGATATGAGATTTTAAAAAGATTTGGGTTCAATGATGAAAATGAGATGCAGAAAGTTCTGACATCCCAAACCGGAAGTACTTTTCATCATTCTGAATTTCAGTTAATTATTAATAGAAACGAATTGATTTTTAATAAGAAATTAGGAGCTGGAAGTGAGAAGTTAGAAGAAATAATATTGGAGATTATTGATAATAAAATCGTTATTTCTGAAAATATTAGAAATGAAATCCAAGCATTTGGAAACTGTTTTTGGAAAATCGATAAAGAGAAAGTTCAAATACCTCTGAAATTGAGAAAGAAACAACAAGGCGATTTGTTTTTTCCTATTGGAATGATTGGTAAAAAGAAAATTTCGAAGTTTTTTAAGGACGAAAAATTGTCTATTTTAGCGAAGCAAAAAATCTGGCTTCTTTGTGATGCTAATGACCAAATCTTAGGTGTATTGCCTTTCCGTCAGGACGGGAGATTTTCATCAGATAATAATTCAGAAACAGAACTGATTTTAAAATTATAACCACATAGACACATAGTTCTTTCCTGTGACTATGTGGTTTAAAAAGTTAAAATAGATTTATGACTCAAAAACAAATAACCGAGTTAACGTATAAAATTTTAGGAGCTTGTATCGAGGTTCATAAAATATTGGGTGCAGGTTTGTTGGAAAGTGTTTATCATAAAGCTTTGAGCGAAGAATTTAGAATTCAGAATATAAATTTTAAATCTGAATTTGTAATTTCTGTTCAATACAAAGGAATTGATTTGGATTGTGGGTTTAAATGTGATTTTTTAATAGAAGATTTAATTATTGTAGAAATTAAATCAGTTTCAGAATTTCATGATTTACACAAGGCTCAGATTCTTAATTATATGAATCTATTGAAGGTACCAAAAGGAATTTTAGTGATTTTCAATGTAACGAATATTTTCAAAGAGGGACAAAAGACATTTGTAAATAAATATTACGAACAATTAAATTATAATAAATAAGCCATATATTTCAAGTATCTATTTTAATTTTTCTTTCTAAACTTTAAAATAAAACTATTGTGTCTATGTGGTTAAAATTATTCAAAAAATGAAAGATTTAAAATTAGTGTTATCAACACTTTTTCTATTAATAATAACTATTTTCAACGCACAGATAAAAAATCCGGTTAAGTTTAAATTCGATGTTAATCCTGTTGGAAAAGACGAATATGAAGCGGTTTTAACAGGAACGATTGAAGACAAATGGCACGTTTATTCCCAAGATTTACCTCCTGATTCAGGAATCCCAACTGAATTTAAAATTACTTCAAAACAGGGAATTCAATTGCTTGGAAAGGTTCAGGAAATAGGGAAAAAACACGACGAGTTTTCGGAAGCTTTCGGAGCACAGATTGTTTATTATTCCAATAAAGTTGTCTTCAAACAGAAGTTCAAACCAAAAGATGCTTCCAAACCTGCGACAATTACAGCTGAAATAATGTATCAGACGTGTAATGACCGAGTTTGTCTAGCTCCGAATACTTTGGAATTTGAAAAACAAATCGAAGGTAGTAAAACAGCTGTTGCTCCTCAAGAAACTTTAGAAAAAACAAAAGATACGGTTTATGAAGTTGCGCCTGCCGGACAAGTTGGAACAGTTTTAAAACCTAAAAATATTGAAACTCCGACAGTTGCAAAACAAGATGGCTTGAAAGTCAATTCTTTGGATTTTAAAAATCCTCTGACGAATTGTGGAACAACTCAACAAAAACCAAACGACGATAATTGGCTGGTTCTGGGATTAGGATTTTTAGGCGGTTTAATTGCATTGCTTACGCCATGTGTTTTCCCAATGATTCCATTGACGGTTTCGTTCTTTACAAAAGGAAATAAAAACAGGGCAAAAGGCAAAAGAGATGCTTTTATCTATGGATTTTTCATTCTGTTGATTTTCGTTTTATTGAGTATTCCGTTTCATATTATTGATGGGATTTCGGGGAATATTTTCAATCAGATATCGACGAATATTTGGCTCAACTTATTTTTCTTTGCTATTTTCTTATTCTTCGCTTTAAGCTTTTTTGGTTATTACGAAATCACTTTACCAAGTTCAATTGCGAACAAATCTTCCAAAGCTGAAGAAGCAGGTGGAATTATTGGGATTTTCTTTATGGCTTTGACTTTGGTCATCGTTTCGTTTTCTTGTACAGGTCCTATTTTAGGAAGTTTATTAGGTGGAGTAGTTGCTGGGGCGACAAACGTTCCTACATTATTAACATTTGCTTTGGCTGGTTTTGGCCTGGCTTGGGCATTGGTTTTCGGTTTGCTGGCATTATTTCCGCAAGCGTTGCAAAGTTTACCAAAATCCGGAGGTTGGATGAACACTGTGAAAGTGGTTCTTGGATTCATCGAGTTGGCTTTGGCTCTGAAATTCCTTTCAAAAGCGGATTTGGTTTCCAAAACATTCTTGTTGAAAAGAGAATTGTTCATTGTACTTTGGATTATTATTGCAATTGGATTGGTTGTTTATTTATTTGGGAAAATCAGATTCCCACACGATGATAAAAAACCGAAAATATCATTGACCAGAAGAATTTTAGGTGTTTTTGGAATTGTATTTATTGCTTATTTGGTTCAGGGACTGATTCCTTCAGAAAAACCAAAATTACAGTTGCTGAGCGGAATTCTGCCTCCATTGAATGTAAGCTATTTCCATAAAGAAGAAGACGGAATTCTTGGACTTAAACCTTATCACAATTACTTTGAAGCAATAGAAGTTGCAAAGAAAGAAAATAAACCGGTTTTGATAGATTTCACTGGTTATGGTTGTGAAAACTGTCGGAAAATGGAAGAGTTTGTTTGGAGTCAGGATGATGTTTTGCCGATTCTTCAGAATGATTTGATAATAGCTTCGGTTTATGTGGATGACAAGGAAGAATTGCCGGAAAATGAGCAAATCAAAATAGATATGGGCGAAGGGCAAATGAAAAAGGTGAAAACGATTGGTGACAAATGGAGTTTGTTCCAGCAGGTTAATTTCAATAATAATTCCCAGCCACATTATGTTTTGGTTACGCCAGACCAAAAAGTTATTAATTCGCCTGTTTCTGGTTATATGCCAAAAGAGGATTTCAAAAAATTTCTGAAATGTGGAATTGATTATTTTAAAAATAATAATTGATATGTTTTAAATATTTTTTTTAGTAATAATTAAACAAAACTCATAAATAGGAATAAATTTTGCATTCAAAAATCCATAATGACGACAAATCATTATGGATTTTTGATTTCTATTACTAATTACTAAAATTTAAAACTATGGCAGAAGTACAAGTTAATGACCGCTCAAAAGGGAAAACAAGAAGCGGTAGAGTTGGAATTAAAGTAGATATGACTCCAATGGTAGATTTGGGATTTTTATTAATTACATTTTTCCTGTTCTCCACTAATTTCTCGAAACCAAATGTTTTGGACTTAGGATTGCCGGCAAAAGGTCCACATGGTCCAGTAGACATTGATTATAGAAATTCAATTACATTTATTTTAGGAAAAGAAGGAAAGGTTTTTTATTATCAGGATGAAAAGAAAAATCTGAACGATAATAGTCTGAAAGAGGTGTCGTTTGACAAATTTGAAGTTGCAAAAACGATAGAGTCTGCCAAGGCTAAAGCTCCTAAAAAAGAAATTTTTACAATTATCATAAAACCTACAGATGATTCTCAATACAAAACTTTGGTGGATATGTTAGATGAATTAGCAATTACCAAATCCGAACGTTACGGAATTTCGGAAATGAATGATAAGGAAAAAGATTTGTATCAGAAAAAAGTTCAATGATTTCTCCGTAGGAGCGAAATGTTTGTAGAAATTACACAATAATGAACAGAGTTCCGTAGGAGCAACATATAACCTTTCTGAATAATTTTTAGAAAGGTTTTTCATTAAATTTAATTATTTTCGTGGGGAATTAAAACTATGAGAAAACTGATTCCTATAATTGTACTTTTGTCAATCGTTTCCTGTAAAAAATCTGGAGAAACAATGACCTCAAAAATTGATAGTGTAAAAATCATCGATTCCATCAATGCAGTTAGAACAAAAATCAATGACAGCATTCTCAGTAGTCGAGCCTACAAAAATCTTGAGGGAACGCATATTTTGACACATGATATGATTCCCGGAAATGGTAAAATCAGTTTTACAAAAATCGGTCAGGACGAATATAAAGTCTCCGGCGAAAATAGAAAAGGCAGTAATTTTGTTAAAATTGAAGGACACGCAAGAATGACATCTCCAAAAAATCTTAAATTCGACGGAACTATTACCCAAAGTATTTCTGACTATGAGAACGGAAAGTTGGATGTAAGAAAAGGTAAGAAAAATTTCTCTACAAAAGATGGCGGCAAAACTTTCAAACTTTACGAATCTGTTAATAATGCAGGTTTTGGAGACAAAATAATTATCAAAATGTAAATGATGCTCAATTACGAAATAGAAGGTAAAGGCAATGAAAATCTGATTCTTCTTCACGGATTTATGGAGAATCTTTCGATTTGGGAAGATATGATTCCGTTTCTTTCAGATAAATTCCGGTTGATAAAAATCGATTTGCCGGGCTTTGGAAAATCAAAAGTTGTAGCCGAAATCCAAACCTCCGAAATAATGGCAGATGAAGTCAAAAAAGTGACGGATGAGTTGGGCTTGAAAGAGTTTCATTTGCTGGGACATTCGATGGGAGGTTACATTTCTTTAGCTTTTGCAGAAAAATATCCAGAATTACTGAAGTCATTCACCTTGTTTTTTTCCACTTATTTTGCCGATGACGAAGCGAAAAAAGAAACCAGAAGAAAAGGTTTAAGGATTATCAAAGAAAATCTGAGAGCCTTCATCAATGCGGGTATTCCGAATCTCTTTAACCCCAATGAGCATGATGTTCTGGAATCCAAAATCAAACTAGCAAAAGAAACAGCGTATACTTCTTCTGTTGAAGGTGTTTTAGCCTCACAAAAAGGAATGATAGAACGAGTGGATAGAAAATCGGTTTTAGAGAACTTCGAAGGAAAAATCTTGGTTTTATCAGGAAAACACGATTCAGCTGTCAATTCAGAAAAAACAATTAAGCGTCTTCCTGAAAAAACCAATATCAAATCTTACATTCTTGATTGTGGGCATAATGGACATTGGGAGAAACCTGAGATTTGTGCTTCGATTATTAATACAGAACTACTACATCATTTACCCAAAAAACTCATTTTCTAATGGAAATAATTTCAAAAATATTTGTAGCTATTGTTGCTTTGGAACATCTTTATATCCTTTATATGGAAATGTTTGCATGGGAAACTTTAGGTAAAAAAACGTTCAAAACTATTCCTGCCGAACTTTTCAAACCAACAAAAAGTTTAGCGGCCAATCAAGGATTGTATAATGGTTTTTTGTCGGCTGGGCTTATCTGGAGTCTGTTTATTTGCGATAATGTTTGGTCAAAAAATGTAGCAATATTTTTCCTTGGTTGTGTGATTGTTGCCGGGATTTATGGAGCGCTTACCGCAACTAGAAAAATATTTTTTGTACAAGCGTTGCCAGCGATTATTGCTTTAATTTTTGCTTTATTGAGATAATCAAACGTCCATTGCCATCACAAGAATACTGATTTTTACATTTTTGGAATTATTGAGAATTTCCCACGCGATATTTGATATAGTATTTCCGGTAGTGTAGACGTCATCAATTAAAAGAATATGCTTATCATTTACATTTTCTGTCAGTTGGTAAGCATTTTTTGTTTTCAGTCTTTCACTTTGATTTTTCTTCGCCTGTGCTCGGGAATGTTTAATTCTTTTCAATAAAGTGTGATTAACAGGGATGTTGTAATACTCCGACAATTCATTTCCAAAAAGATGAAGTTGATTATAACCGCGTTGTTTCAGCTTTTTGTAATGAAGCGGGACAGTCACTAATAAATCCGGTTTTTCATTGCTGAAATCAATTCGTTCAGTTATCCAATTCGCTAAAATTTTTCCGATTTTTTCTCTGTGATTGTATTTTAATTGATGGACGATTTTCTGTGCAAGGCTTTCCTTTTCGTAATATAACAAGGAGAAAGCATTTTCAACAGGAATCAGCAAAGATGCTTTTTCCGTCAAGGAATTATTCTCAAAAAACTGATGATTGGAGAAATTAATCTTATCCAGACACAATTCGCAAACAACATCCTTTTTGTCAATCAGCTGATTGCAATCCAAACAACGATTTGGGAAAAGAAAGTCAAAAATCATCGTCCTAAATTAACGATTTTCTGATTTTCTCGATCGATTTTTTCATATCTAGATTAAATTGCTCTTTTTCAAGTCTCGTTGGAGGCGCTTGTCTCACATCACAATTCTGAATACTACAACTTTCACAGGTCACACCAACTTCAATGGTTTTCAAGGAAGAGGATTTGGCAAAATTCAGTTTTTTAATGGTTTGGTTATTGAGCAAAATTCCCAAGCAATAGCTTCTGTTGCTTCCGTCAGAAAAAGGATTTTTTTGTGAAGTGGAAATCACGAGATAGCTCACACCTTGGTCTTTGTAATGCGAGATTTGTGCATCGGTCAAAGTCTCATTTTCCTTGAGATGATGCAGGTTTTTCACAGCAATCCATCGTCTGCAATAATGTTCGTTGGTAGCGTTGGAGTGGGGTGCTTGCTGATGATTAAGATGCAATTCTTTCAAAATCTGAATTTTATCAGAATCATCTTTTTTCACAAAACACAAGTAAAACAAATCTCTGATTCCAAATTCCGACGTCAAAACATTGGTTAATCGATAATAAAATGTTTCCGGCGACTCTGTAAAATGATTGATTAATGCTTCAAAATTCTGAGATTCCCATTGTTTTTGGTCAAAGAAATCTGAGGTTTTTTCAATCAGCTCTTTTTTCGAAATCAGGAAACAACCGGCAAAATAAGAAGCGTAAAAATTATTGAGAATTTCCTCAAAGCTTCCGAAATCAAGCCATGAATAAGTGTTTGGCCTTGGATTCAGTTTCAAAACATTGAAGCCGATTTCTTTTGCGAGAATGAAGGTTTTTTGATTAAAGTCCAATCGCTCGTTCAGTAGCAATAATTTTTTCTCGGGAATATATAATGAACGAAGTTTGTTCAAAGCATAATCTTGTGAAAAATCCTTTGACTGAATATGATAACCGAATTTTTCTTTCAACAGATTTTCAAGAATTTCGATTTTGAGATTTTTATTGAGCTCCAGTTGATTTTCATTTGCAAACTGAATCGCTTTTTCCTCAACTTCGGGAAAATAATTATCATATAATTCCTGAAATGAACGCATCACTGCAAAATAAAATCGTTCTTTTCCAAGGTTGTAATTCTGAGAAATTTCAATTAATGCATTAATAAAAGCAGTTACTTTTTTCGGTGCATCACTGATAATGCTGATGAGGTTATTCTTGTTGATTCCGAATAAATCTAATGGGATTTCTTTGAAAAAATCAGATTGCAGAACATCATTGATTGGTGTCAGGCTTTTATCCAGTTTGGTCGAAACCAAATCATCAAAAGTACAATTCAAAGCTTCCGAAAGCTGAATGATTTTGTCATGCTTCGGATACTTTTTCCCATTTTCTATTTCGTTGAGATAAGATTTGGAAAGTCCGGTTTTGGTTGCAAGGTCTTGCAGGGACCAGTTTTTTTTCTGTCTCTGTTGTTTCAGTTTTAGTCCAAAAACCACGCGTATATAGTCGCTTTCTGCAATCATAGAATCAAAGATAAATATTAAAGCGATTATCCGCATAATAATTTTTATAAAAATTTAGCGAACGTTCGCTATTTGTGAAAATCTTTTTTATATATTTGTCAAACCAAATCACAAAATATTTTAATTATGGAAACGATGAGCCAGCTTAGAATCTCCCCGGAAACCAAATTTCAAGAGGTTTTTACCGATGAACTAATGGAATTTTTAATCAAACTTCACAGGAATTTCAATCATACAAGAATTGAATTATTAGAAGAAAGAAAAAAAACGCAATTGAGATTTGATTCGGGTGTATTGCCGTCTTTTCCATCGGAGACAATTCATATCCGAAATGGAGAATGGACTTGTGCACAAATTCCAAAAGATTTGCTGGATAGGAGAGTAGAAATCACAGGCCCGGTTGATAGAAAAATGATTGTTAATGCGCTCAATTCTGGCGCTAATACTTTTATGGCGGATTTTGAAGACAGCAATTCTCCGACTTGGGAAAATTGCATTCAAGGTCAAATCAATCTAACGGATGCTATTAATAGAAATATTGATTTTACTAATGAACAAGGCAAATCTTACAAGCTGAATGATGAAATAGCAACATTGATTGTTCGTCCGAGAGGTTTGCATTTATCAGAAAAAAATATTGAAATAGAGGGTGAAAACACATCGGGTTCTTTGGTGGATTTTGGAATTTACTTTTTCAGAAATGCTAAAGCTTTAATTGAAAAAGGAACAGCGCCTTATTTTTATCTTCCAAAGTTAGAACATTACAAAGAAGCGCGTTGGTGGAATGATGTTTTCATTTTTGCTCAGAATTATCTGGAAATTCCGCAAGGAACAATCAAAGCGACTGTTTTGATTGAAACAATTACCGCTTCTTTTCAATTGGATGAGATTCTTTTCGAACTGAAAAATCACAGTTCCGGACTCAATTGTGGACGTTGGGATTATATATTTTCTTATATCAAAAAATTCAGGAATCAAGCCCAATTCTTAGTTCCTGATAGAGACCAGGTCACGATGACTTCACCTTTTATGAGTGCCTATTCCAAACGAGTTATTGAGATTTGCCACAAAAGAAATGTCCATGCAATGGGCGGAATGGCAGCGCAGATTCCTGTAAAAAATGATGATGAAGCTAATGAATTGGCTTTTGAGAAAGTAAGAAATGATAAAGAACGGGAAGTTAGAAATGGTCACGACGGAACTTGGGTTGCGCATCC
The DNA here is from genome assembly GCA_003248755.1 of Chryseobacterium sp. GTDB lineage: Bacteria > Bacteroidota > Bacteroidia > Flavobacteriales > Weeksellaceae > Epilithonimonas. The sequence goes on from QFQW01000027.1 coordinate 10,948, forward strand.
GGCTTTGGTTTCTGTGGCGAAAGAGATTTTTGACCAATATATGCCGGGAAAAAATCAGATTGATAAAAAGTTTGACCACAAAATAAAAGAATCCGAATTACTTGAAGTTCCTGCCGGAACAATCACTGAAAAAGGCGTTAGAAAAAACATCAACGTCGGAATACTTTATATCGAATCTTGGTTGATGGGCGTTGGAGCGGCGGCACTTTACAATCTAATGGAAGATGCTGCAACGGCTGAGATTTCCAGAACTCAAGTCTGGCAATGGCTACAACATGAAGTTGTTCTGGATGATGAAAGAAAATTGACTAGAGAAATGGTTCTTCAATGGGAAAAAGAAGAACTTTCCAGAATCAAAAAATATGTCGGGGAAGAGCGATTTACCAAAGGGAGATTCAATCTCGCAAAAGAGCTTTTCAATGAGTTGATATTCTGCGATAAGTTCGAGGAATTCCTCACTTTGAAAGCGTATCCGTTTATATAAATAATTGATAAATGATGGATTATAATCGATTATCATTTATCAATCATCATTAATAATTAAATCCAAATCACCAAATATTATTATGAAAACAAAACAAGAACAAATCCAGGCTTTGGAAAAAGACTGGCTGACGAATCCGCGATGGATTGGCGTTACGAGACCTTACACAGCGGAAGATGTGCTGAAACTGAGGGGTTCTTATAAACTAGATTACACAATTGCGACAGAAATGTCCCAAAAGCTGTGGGATAAACTTAATAACCAGAATTGGGTTGCCGGACTTGGCGCTTTGACGGGAAATCAAGCTGTGCAGGAAGTGGATGCCGGATTGGAAGCTATTTATCTTTCGGGGTGGCAAGTTGCAGCAGATGCTAATCTTTCCGGCGAGATGTATCCGGACCAGTCGCTTTATCCGGCAAATTCGGTTCCGTCTGTGGTTAAGAAAATTAATAATGCTTTGCTGAGAGCAGACCAAATCCAATCGGTCAACGGAGGTGGAGAAAAAGAATATCTCGTTCCTATTGTTGCTGATGCAGAAGCTGGTTTCGGCGGAAACCTCAATGCTTTTGAATTGATGAAACAAATGATTGAAGCGGGCGCAGCAGGTGTTCATTTCGAAGACCAATTATCATCCGCTAAAAAATGCGGACATCTCGGCGGAAAAGTTCTCGTTCCGACCCAGGAAGCAATTAATAAACTGATTGCGGCAAGATTAGCTGCAGATGTTTGTGGTGTTCCGTCTGTGATTGTTGCGAGAACTGATGCTGATGCGGCGGATTTGTTAACTTCTGATATTGATGACAGGGATAAAAAATTTGTGACGGGAGAAAGAACTTCAGAAGGTTTCTATGTTGTAAATAATGGCGTGGAACAAGGGATTGACAGAGGTTTGTCTTATGCGCCTTACGCTGATTTGATTTGGATGGAAACTTCGAATCCGGATTTGGATTATGCAAGACGTTTTGCTGAAGGAATTCACGCTAAATTTCCAAATAAAATGCTGGCTTATAACTGTTCTCCATCTTTTAACTGGGCTGCAAAATTAACCGTTGAAGAGATGGAAAACTTCCGTGAGGAGTTGGCAAAAATGGGATACAAATTCCAGTTCATTACTTTGGCAGGCTTCCATGCTTTGAATACAGCGATGTTTGAGTTAGCTTATGCTTACAAAGAAAGAGGAATGGCGGGATATTCCGAATTGCAGGAGAGAGAATTTGCACTTCAGTCAAAAGGTTTCCGTGCTGTAAAACATCAGTCGTTTGTTGGAACAGGTTATTTTGATGAGATTCAAACGATTGTTACCAGCGGAAAGTCTGCAACTGTGGCAATGAAAGATTCTACAGAAACGGCACAGTTTCACTAGAGATAAACAATTAAGTTTTGAAATGATGACCACAAAAGTCATATAAGAACAATTAAGTTTTTTGAAACTCTTTTGATTCTAAAGTGGCTCAAGTGTTTTATCAATTCAAATTTCATTAAGGCTCATAATCCATATTATAATTGTTGAACTTTCGAAATATGTCAACAAAAAACCCTGATTTCCAAGAAGTCAGGGTTTTGAATTTTATGATTCTAAATTCCATAGGTTTCACCTATGGCTATTCATATTTTGCCCTTTCAGGGCAAGCCCATCGAGAGATTGAATCAAAATCATTTATAATTTATCATTGATAATTAGTAAAGCAACTTGTAATATTCGTCCGCCATTCTATCACTTCCGAATTGGAATTTAACATCATCCATTGCTGTCTGTACGATTTTTCTCCATTGGTTTGGAGTTTCGTAGTAAGTTGGGATGATTTGGCTTTCCAGCACATCGTATAGGTTGTTAAGGTCAAATTGGTCCTGTTCTACTTGTGGCCAGTTTTTGTAATCTGCTTGTGGAACTACAAAAGAGTTTTCTCCATTTTTCGCAAACTCAGGAATCCAACCGTCGTCTGTGGAAAGGTTTACAGAACCATTCATAGAGGCGGTCATTCCGCTTGTTCCTGATGCTTCTCTTGGAACTCTTGGATTGTTGAGCCAGATGTCAGAACCTTGTTTCAGGGATTTACTTAATGATAATTCGTAACCTGTAAGAACCGCCATGTTTTTATGATTCTTGCTTTCCTCAACCAAATTGTTGAAAGTAGAAATCGCACCATAATCCATTGGATAAGGTTTTCCAGCCCAAATGATCTGAACCGGATATTTGCTGTTCTCCAACATTTTTCTGAAACGCTCTTTGTCGGCTAAAAGAAGGTCAGCCCTTTTATAACCGGCAAAACGTCTTGCCCAAACAATGGTCAAGACACTTGGGTCAAAGATTTTTCCTGTCTGGTCTGCAACGATCTTGAATGTTCTTTTCTTAAGGTGTTTTTTTCTGTAATCGAAAAGAGTGTCATCGCTTTCGTCCTTAGCATCATATAGTGGTTTATCTGCCCAATATTTGAATTCCTGGGCGTTGGTAATGGATTTGATTTCACAGATTCCCGGATATTTGCTCCACATTTCTCTGGAAACAACACCGTGAAGTTGAGAAACACCATTGGAGATTCTTGACATTCTCAATGCGCAAAGTGAATGGTTGAAACGGTCGTCATTCACGCCTTCGATATTTTTAACCTCATCGATTGTCAATCCGCAGAAGTATGACATATCGTGGCAAAGGTGGATGTTATGTTTTTCGTTTCCTGCTTCTTCTGGCGTGTGTGTTGTGAAAACTAATTTTTCTTTCACTTTAGAAAGGTCTCCGCCGTATTTTCTTAATAAGTAAAAAGCTGCAGGTAAACCATGCGCCTCATTCAGATGATAGATATCTCTTTCGAAGTTCATTTCGTCCAGCAATTTTGCACCACCTTTTCCAAGAAGGATATACTGAGCTAGCTTTGTTGACTCGTTGGCATCATATAATCTGTGAGAAATTGTTTTTGAAAGGTGGTCGTTTTCCGGAACATCCGTACTTAGGAAAAACATCGGGCAAGTCTTGAAAGTCTCAGGATTCAGGTACCAGACTTTTACCCAAACCGGAGCATTGTGAATCTCGATTTGGAATTTGATGCCTGTATCTTCCAGGAAGCTGTACATTTTTTTTGTCCAGATCGGGTTCAAGGTTTGGTCAGCGTTTCTGCTTTGGTCGTAGTAGCCGTACTTCCACAATATCCCAATTCCAACGAAATCTTGTTTTAAGTTATATGCGCTTCTCATGTGTGATCCTGCTAAGAAACCAAGTCCACCGCTGTAAATCTTGAGCGCTTGGTCTATTGCGAATTCCATGGAGAAATATGCTGTTCTTTTGGAGTAGTTTGGATTGATGCTGTAAGGCATCTTGAAGTTTTTGAAATCCATAGTTCTTTTTATATATTTTAAGGTCTTGTCTATAAGGTTGCAAATATAAGAATTAGTTTTTTTTACAATAGGCTAAGTGTTGTAAAGTCATGAAATTAAAATAACAATATGATGCATTGTTATTTATTGCTTTGTTTTGAAGCTTTAAAAGTCATTTTATTTTTTTGGCTTGGTATCTTTTTACTTTAGTCTTGTTTCTTTATTGTTAATTTTAATTAATATAATTATTTTGTAATCAATTATTTACTATCTTAGAACAGGTTTAATTTCTAAAAGAAATGATATGATCTTTTGCGAGGACCTCAATAAGAATCTGGAGATTTGCGTAGCTTCTAAAAACAAGAAGACGGATGATCTTGTGAAATGGTATGACACGATTGGCCGGGCAAACCTGCATGAGCGTGAAGAGTATCAGAAAAAAACGGAGTTGCTTTTGCTTAATACGCTATTTAGTCATTTTCCTGAAATGGAGATTGAAAATTTGACAGGTGAAAGCCCGGATTTTATTATCAATTACAAAGGAAAGCAGATCGGGGTAGAAGTTTCGGAGATTATCAATCATTTTGAGCTTAAGAAAAAGGAAAGTTATATTAATCATATCTTTCGCACGGTAGAAAATCTGTTATCAGAATATAAAAGTCTCTACGGAATCTATCATCTCAATATTGATTATTTCCAAGACGACTTTTATCAGCAGCCGGAACAATTAATGAAAGAAATCTCGTCTGCAATAACCAACAATAAGAGAACTAAATTTGTTAAATCCATAAGAAGAACGCCCAATCAAAAAGGCGTTCTTTTGTTTTTGGAATACAATCTGTCTTTGTTTGATGAGCTGCATTCCGATAAAATCCTGGAAGTCATCGAAAAGAAAAATTCCAAATATCCGCTCTATAATAACAAAGCCAAAGAATGCTGGCTGATCCTGGTTTCCAATATGTACAACATTGCTTCGAGATACAGCTATATCAATGGGAAAGAAGCGCTCAAAACAGTGAAAAGTCCTTTTACGAAAATCCTACACCTAGAGAATCTTCATAGCCAGATGATGGTGATTAAATGAATTTAAGTAGTTTTTTAATTATTGATTATGTTAAATGTTCATTGGTTTGGTTTTAATTGTAAATAATTTTCATTTTAATTTCGTTTTGTGTTTAATTAATTACTAATTTCAGCCCAATGCAATATTGCAGAAAACACAAATATTTTTTTTACAAATGTCTATTAAATACAATTTGATTCAGAAAGGTAAGCCGGGAGTTGTCGGCGGAGGTACTAAGAAATGGTATGCAAATATTGCAAATGATGGAGAGCTGTTAGTTGATGATTTGGTAAAGCAGATTGAGAAATTTTCTGCATTATCCGAAGCGGATATCCGCGGAGTGATTATTGCGCTGGAGAATGTGATTCAGGAAGAGCTGGTGAATGGTAAAATTATTCGTTTGGACAAACTTGGGAGCTTTTACCCCAGTCTCTCGAGCGAAGGGGTGGATAAGGAGGAAGATTTTACCGTTGCTAATATCCGGGGAGCCAGGGTTAACTACCGACCGGGAAAAAGAATCAGTAATGCACTATCTGTAGCTACTTTTAAAAAGAAAGGATGATAAATGAAAAACCATATGTGATATTAACCAATAACACGTGTGGTTTTGTCTAATGGCACGTGTGGTTTTGGTAATAACTACACGTGTTGTTTTTTGGATGTTTATTTTCTATTATAAACTAAAAGTTAAATCTTTATAAAATTTCAGAAAATGGTATTTTGACAAATCAGAGTTATCCACAAAATTAATGTGATTTTGATAGTAATTTTATATTTATATTAACAATTTAAAACTCATAATTTTGTTCGATGAATAAGTTTATATTTGCTTGCTTATGAAAACAAAGTGTGATGAGAACAAATTTACTATCTAAAATTACGTTTTTTCCTTCCAATTCCTTAAAGATTTTCTCTTTGTTGTTTTTAATCTTTTCTATTGGTATTAGTGCGCAAGGTTCGCTCACTATAAATCGTAATAGTTTCCCATCTGGGGCTCTAGGCTACGGTACGACTGATAATTGGTCGGCTACTACAAGCGGAAGTAATACAATTACTGGGAAAGCAGATATATATTCTGATAACGGTCAAACGACCTTACAAATGAGGAACACTTCTACACCTCATTTATATAACGAGGTTGCAATGCCTGGAGCAATAACAAAAATTACTATAACTAAAGCTTCCGGAACAGATAGGGCTTTTATCCCAAGATTATCTGCAACTGCTGTGCAAACTTCTGCAACTGCAACAGGAGGAACGAATCTAAGCTCTCAAACAGCAGGAACTGTCTCTTGGACTGTTGATCCTGCAGATAATTATAAATATTTTTATCTAACTTTAGGAGGAGGAGCTTTTTTTGCAAGTTCAATCGTTATAGAATATCAAACATCAACTACCAGCTACACAGTTACCTTCAACGGAAATGGAAATACAGGTGGAACAATGGCTGCACAGTCGGCCAATACTGCAACGGCTTTAACAACTAATACTTTTTCTAAAACCGGATACAATTTTGGTGGATGGGCTTCTTCTGTTGCTAATGCTACGGCGGGAACAGTGGCTTATACTGATCATGCAACTTATCCTTTCTCAAGCAGTACTACACTATATTCAATATGGAATTTTGGTGTGGCTTATGATAATAATGGAGGTACAGGAACTATTGCCTCTCAGACAGGTTATTATAACGGAACTGCAACTTCGGGTTCGTTGACATTGAATAACGGTTCCGGATTTACAAGAACCGGATATACATTTGGTGGTTGGAAAACTACTGCTGCCGGTACGTCAGCCAATTACGCAGGGTCGGGTACTTATACTCATTCCGGATCTAGTGCATCGGTGACGCTCTATGCTCATTGGGTGCCTGTTACCTATACGCTTACGTATAATGGTAATGATCAATCCAGCGATGCGGGAACAATACCATCGAATGTCAGCTATACAGGAGGTCAGGCGGGGGTTGTGTTAGAGAACCCGACGACGCTTACAAAGGATGGTTATATTCTTTCCAGCTGGTTCAGTCAAGTTGATGGTTCTCAATCTGCAACAAGTTATGCATTAGGAAGTCAATATTCTTCTACAATGCCGAGTAATAATATTACGATATATGCACGTTGGAGATTCTCGGTTGCTTATGATAGTAATGGAGGTACGGGAAGTGTTGCCACTCAAAGTAATTATTATAATGGAACTACAGGAGTTAAATCCGGAACTTTGACATTGAGTAGCGGTTCGGGGCTTACACGAACAGGTTATACTTTTGGCGGTTGGAAAACTTCTGCTTCCGGTACTTCTGCAGATTACCAGGGTGGAGATCTCTATACCCATTCTGGGACTAATGCTACGAGAACACTTTATGCACATTGGATTCTTAATGAATCAACGCTTACGGCGACACCTGAGGTGCTTTCGGGTTTCAATTATGTAGAGAGTCACGGTCCTTCTTCCTCGCAATCTTTCACTGTTGAGGGGATTCATTTGGATGGTTCGGCTGTCAATCTGTTGCCGGGAGATAATTATGAAATATCTTTAGATAATGGAACAACTTGGTTTAACTATGCAAATGCACCGGTTCCTGTTGCTTATTCGGGGACTTCTTTTACTGCTACAGTTTTGGTTCGTTTGATGGCAGGTTTGCCAGCTGGCACTTATAGTCATCCGAGTAATAATATTATTGCAATAGAAGGTGGAGGTGATGGTTCGGGCCCTATCGTAACATTGCAGGGTTCTGTGTCTGCGTGTTTGGCGCCTACAACACAATCTTCGGTTTCGTCCTTTGGCTCAGTTGCCGCTTTTGGGATGACTGTCAATTTAACGGCAGGTAATGGATTAGGAAGAATAGTTAAAATTAATACAACTAACAGCTTCACAGATCCTGTAAGTTCTAATGCTTTGCCGGCTGCTAATACGGTTTATTCAGGAAGTGGAGAACAAGTAGTGTATGCAGGAGCGGGGAATAGTGTTTCCGTTACGGGTCTGGCACATTCTACAACATACTGGGTAAGAGTGTATGAATATAACATCTGTTCAAATAATTATATATATAATACAACAACTATTACAAATAACCCGAGAAGCCAAGCTACTATTTGTGATGTTCCGGTTAATCCAAATGGGGAGATCACGCCATCTGCGAGTCCAAACTGCGGTAGCGCTGTTTTGATCTATGAACATGGAACCAATCAGCCTCAATCAGGAGTTACTTACTATTGGCAAACTTCAGCATCCGGTACTTCATTGACAAATCCTGTTGCGTTTACGGGAGGTTCTATGGTTTCAGATCCTTATGAAGTAGCAACTTCCGGATATTATTATGTACGTGCATATAATGGAAATTGCTGGAGTGCTGGTTCTTACGCTATGCAGTCGCAAGTTACTATCAGTACCTCTGCAAATATCAGTACGCAACCAATTGACCAAAGTGTGGTAACTGGAGCTAATGTGAGCTTTACGGTAGTGGCATCCGGAACGGCACCATATACATATCAGTGGCAAGAAAGTCCAACTGGAGTGGCCGGAACTTGGGCAACAGTGGGTACGGCTGCTACATATACTATTAATGGTGTTACAACTAGTAGAAATGGTTACAAATACCGAGTGATTGTGGGTAATGCCTGTGCAAGTAAGATATCAAATGTAGTAACACTTACTGTAAATGTACAGCCTGTTTCTATCTGGAGTAATGAGATTACCGGTACTAATCCGGGGCAGACAGCTGGTTATTATACAACAGGAGATGTGAAAAATGCAAATATTACGGTGTCTGGTATTAGTAAAGGTTCCGGAATTACTGGTGCGGTGGCTAATAATCGCTATAATGCAAGTGGATGGACAACGTCTTCTAGTCTGGATGCAGATGATTATTTTGAATTTACACTTACTCCTATTAATGGATATAAAATTAATTTCGACAGCTTTGAATATACAGGTCAATTATCTTCCGGTAGTTCTAATCAGGCGTTCCGTTCAAGTCTGGATAACTTTGCTACTAATATTGGGACTCCAACCGTTACCGGTACAACAATTAATTTATCAGATGCGGCATATCAGAATGTAACCGGACCTATTACATTCAGGTTTTATGTGTATGGGGTGGGAGCGGCGTCAAGAACTTATAGTATCAATGATTTTGATTTTAGTGGGAATGTAGATGTTGCGGTATCAACTTGTACGCCGGCGACGATTACGGCTTTTCCGACAACAGGTCCTGCGGGAACTATTGTTACTATAACGGGAGCTGATTTTGATGCTTCATCAACGGTTAAATTTGGAACTGCTGATGCAACGGTAGAATATGTAAGTGCAACGCAATTGAAAGCTACCGTTCCGGCAACTGCGGATGGAGATATTATTGTTGATACGACATTGGATTGTGATTCAGAAACGGCATTTACTTTAATTAGTACTGATGTTTCTGGTTGTGAATCGTTAGCTGGTGGATCAGGAAGTGCTAATGCATCGGATATTATTATCTATGAAATTTATGATGAGAATGGAGGTAATGGTGGAATTGTGTCCTTGTATAATAGAACGGGAGCAATGGTTGATCTTACTGGTTACTCCATTCAAAGAGCCTCGACTTATGGTGAAACTTATACAACTTATGCAAACCTTACGGGAACTATTGCTTCTCAAGCCGTTGCTGTGATAGGTGTAAGTTCTTCAACTTGTGGTTATACGCCAACTGGTAACGGAAATTTTGGTGCAACCGGATTTAATGGAAATGATGGTTTCAGATTAGTCAAGAATTCGGTTATTATTGATGATGTGAGAACGCCAAATCAAATTGGGTATTACTTAAAAAGAAAGAATGAACATTTATCTCCAAATACAACTTATACTGATTCTGAATGGACTACGGACGATATAGAACAGGGTGAATGTCTTACGGGAGTGGTTGCTCAGCCGCCTGTTATCAAAGCAGCGCCGGTGGTTACCTCACAGCCTTCTTATACGGTTAATTGTGATGTGGTGAATGCTTCGCTTGCACTTACTGCAACGGAAGGTCTTGCGGGAGGAGCCGGTTTGGTTTATCAGTGGTATGTTTTAGGTTCTTCGGGAACATGGACCGCTGTTTCTAATGGAGGCGTTTATTCTGGGGCTACTTCTCAGACATTAACTATTAGTGATATAACAGGACTTAATAATTATCAGTATTACTGTCAGGTAAGAGAAAATACAGTTACTTGTTTCGTTGCAACAACTGCAACACAAATCAAAGAAGCTGCTAATACTTGGTCTAGTAATGTTTGGTCCAATGGGACACCGGTTTTGGGAAGTAAGGTCATTATTGCAGGAAGTTATAATACGCAGACTAATGGAGCTTTGGATGTTTGTAATCTTACAGTTAATTCAGGAGGAAGTGTTAGAGTTAGGCCGGATTATCCGGTTGTGGTTAAAGAGAAAATTATTAATCATTCTACTGCAGCCAACTTTGTTGTAGAAAGTGATGCGAATCTTATTCAGACAGATAATGTGGCTAATGAAGGGAGTATTACTGTAGAAAGACGAGTGACGGGTATGAATAATGTTTCTACACAGATGGATTACGTCTATTGGAGTTCACCTGTAAGTGGTCAGATTATCAAAGGTGCAGCGGGTTTCTCTCCTAATACACCTGCAAACGGTTATTTACAATACAATGAATCTAATGATAAGTTTACGGTAACTGGCGATGCAACTTTCCTTACAGGTAAGGGTTATGCGATTCGTGCGGAAACCGGAACAAACGGATATACTAAAACTTATGCTTTTGCAGGAACACCTAATAATGGTAATCTGCAATATCAAAATCTGAAATGGACTGATAATATTCATGGTTATAATTTGGTTGGTAACCCTTATCCTTCTAATATTGATTTTGATGCGCTTTATGCTCTTAACAATGGGAAGATTTATAACACAGCCTGGTTCTGGACTAATATTAATTATGTTTCAACACAAATGGGATCAGGTTATACAGGTAATAACTATGCTGTTTATAACGGTTCCGGAGGTGTGCCTCCTGCTTACGACTGGGCAGATTATGATCCGGAAAACCCAAGCGGAATCACGCCAAATGGTAAAGTGAAAGTAGGGCAGGCGTTTATAATTCAAACTAAATCGGGAGGAAAGGATGTTCCGCTTAATTTTAATAATTCGATGCGTGTTGCGGATAATGGGACATTCTATCAAAAATCAGGTGATGCCAAAAACCGTTTTTGGTTAACGATGAAAAGCCCTAAAAATATGGTCAATACAATTTTGATTGGTTATATTACCGGAGCAACCAATGATTATGAAACTGATTTTGACGGAGAGTTGTTTGTTGTGGGTTCAGATTCTTTCTATTCGATTTTAGGAGCTAAAAAATTAGCCATTCAAGGTAAAGCAAATCATTTTTCTGAAGAAGATGTTGTAACACTGGGGAATGTTTTTGCAGATAATGGAAACTATACCATTGCTCTACAAACAAAAGAAGGTATTTTTGAAAATAATCATACAATTTACCTTAGAGATAAATTATTGAATAAGTATATTAATCTAAGTAACAATAGTGACGGTTATACCTTCGGAGCTACAAAAGGAACCTTGGCTACACGTTTTGAAATTGTTTATAAAGATGGAACAGTTCTGGGTAATCAAGAACTTGATAAATCGGAATTCTTGGTTTACAGAAGTGGTGAAAATTTCGTACTTCAATCTTCTAAGAAAATTGGTAATGTTGAGGTTTATGATGCGGGAGGTAAGCTTGTGAAGCAATTGCATTCAAATGATAAGAAGCTCAATATCGATTCTGATAATTTGCCAACAGGGGTTTATATTATAAAAGCAGAGAATTCTGGAGATATAAGGACAAAAAAAATTATTAAATAAATTTAAAAAATATCAATAAAAAAGGCACTTTAGAGTGTCTTTTTTTATTTCCAAATGTTGTAATAAAATTAAACGCTTATTTGAATATTCTTATTAAAATCCATTGTTTGATAGGTAATTGAAAATAAATTAACTTTTTTTATGCGTATGTGTAAAAATTAATTAATTTAGCGCCCTCATTTCAATTTGAAAAAAAAGAACCTATTATATCGATGAAGAAAAATTTATTTAATTCACAAAACACAAAAAAACTTTATAACCTATTTCTATTACTGTTTCTATTATTCTTCTCTGGGAATGCTTGGGGACAGACATTATTATTATCTGATGATTTTACAGGTTTAACAGTAGGTAATAATTTAGCAGGTCAGAGTTCTTGGGTAAAGGGAGGTACTGGGCCGGATGCTACGATTGCCAATAGCACACCTTTGACATATTCTGGATACAATGGAGGAGGTGCAGAATATGTTCAAATGCCGAGCGGAAATACAACAACAAGTAGGGTTTATAAAAGTTTTACTTCAACCACGGCTGTTGGAAACTCATTTTATATTTCGTTTTTATTAAGATTATCATCAGCAACTTCTACTGGAGATTATTTTGCTACCTTGGGAGATCCAAGTACGGGAAGTACCTATGCTCCGAGAATTTTCGCGAAAACTAGTGGAGCTGGATTTGTACTTGGGGTTTCTAAAGCTTCTAATACAGCTACGTATGGTAGTACAGTACTAACATTTAACACTACTTACTTAGTTGTTTTAAGATTTTCTGGGGTTAGTGGTAATACTAATGATTTAACTTATTTGAGGATTAATCCAGCTTTATCTTCTGAACCTACTATTGGTTCGGCTTATACAACGGTTCCTGCTTCTGATGCAGATGCAGGATATGCGTCTGGTAATATAGGTAATTTCCATTGGCATAATAGATCTACAAACAATCCCGTTGGAGCATTTGATGGATTAAGAATTTCTTATGCTTCTACAAGTGCATCTGCTTGGACTGCATTAGCTGCTGGTTCTTCTAACTCGGCTCCAACAGCTTCGTCGGTTTCTGTTTCCGGGACTACAAAAGTGGGGCAACTTCTCACGGGGAGCTATGCTTATTCTGATTCAGATAGTGACCCACAAGGAACTTCTACCTTTAAATGGTATCGAGCAGATGATAGCTCAGGTACCAACGAAGCGGCAATAAGCGGAGCAACATCCTCAACTTATACATTAGTTGCTGGTGATTTAGGAAAATATATTCGTTTTAGTGTTATACCAGTTGCTACAACAGGAACTACAACGGGTACAGAAACTTTCAGCTCTCGAGTTGGACCAGTATTAACAAATGCTATTCAGTCTAATGGTACTGGAGGAGGGAATTGGGCTTCAGCATCTACTTGGCAAGGAGGTGTTGTTCCTACAACAACAGATAAAGTTGAAATTCTTTCCAGTGATATTGTATATACTTCGGCCTCTATAACAAGAACAGAAACAACAATAATTAACGGAACTTTTCAATTAAATAATGGTGGGTATGCTGGAGGGACAGCTTTTTCTTATGCTACAACAGGGAGTTCGTTAGTTTTCAATAATGGAAGTGTATATGTGGTAGGTTCTGGTAATGCATTTTGGCCAACAACTAATTCACCATATAATGTAATAATTAATACAGGTTCTGGAACGCAGCTTAATACAAATGTCGGCGCAGTCAATGGAACTTTGACGCTTAACGGACAATTAGATGCTGTCAATGCAATAACTGTCAATGGAACTTTGCAATTAAATTCTGGAGGATATATCTCCTCCAATGTACCTGTTTATGGGCCTTCATCTACATTGTTATATAATACAACTTACGGAGTTGGTACGGAATGGACTACTACGGGTACAATTGCGGGAAGTGGGATTCCAAATAATGTTACTATTCAAAATAATGCTGCAGTTAATTATTCTTCGGGTGCTGCAAGAGGAATGGCGGGTAATCTTAATATTATCTCGGGATCATTAACAGCCGGAGATGTTTTGAATGTTAAAGGTAATGTTATAAATGCAGGAACGTTAACAACGAATTCTACCGCAAATATTACAGGAACAGCTTCCAATTCCGGGACATTTAATTCTAATAATGTTTCTAATATTACAGGTAATTTTACTAATACAGGTACTCTTAGTTTGGGAGGTGATTTAAAATTGGCGGCGAACTGGGCTAACTCTTCTACATTTAATCCAAATAGTAAAGCGGTCTTTTTCAACGGTACAGGATTACAAACTATTACTAATACAAACTCAGCAAATAGTAATACTGAGACATTTAGTTATCTTATAAACGATAAGTCTTCCGGAACTTTGCAATTAAGCAGTAATGTGATTGTAAATGCAACGTCAGGCAGTGTCTTGCAACTTATCAATGCTTCTAATTTGGATTTGGCTGGTAAAACATTGACATTGTCAGGGGATAATGGAAATATTTTAGTTTCAGGAGGAGTTAGAAATATTATTTCGAGTGTGACAGGAGGTGTATTTTCAATTACCGGTAATAAGGTTGTAACATCTTCAAGTAGCGGGTCTTTGGTTTTAGGAGCAACTGCTAATCCAAGTTTTTTAACAACTGCTTTAAATAAAGGTTTGAATTTTGGAGCAGGAAACTTAACTACTATTAATAGTATTTTACAAATAAATTCAAATGGTTACGCAGATGTAAATACTCCGAAATATTCCAGTACTTCTACATTGATTTATAATTCTGTAGGTCCTTATGGAGTGAATATAGAATGGATAGGTAATTCTAATACGGCAGGAACGGGAATTCCTCAAAATGTTACACTCAATGCTTCTAATATTACAATGCCTGCAGGGGCAAGAGGTTTAGCAGGAGTTTTAACTATTAATTCAGGAAGTACAATTAATCTGGAAGGGACAATTGGTTCTGATCTTAGTATTGGAGGAAACCTTGTGAATAGTGGAGCATTTAATACTAATAGTAGAGCTGTGATTTTTAACGGGACTGTGGCTCAGACTATAACAGGGTCTACTACATTTGATTATCTAACTCTTAATAACTTCATAGGACTTACTTTAAACGGAAGTTCTAGCGCGGTTGTTGTCAATCAAACTCTTGCTTTAACAGCGGGTAAAATAACATTGGGAGCTAATAACTTGACGGTAGGGCCTTCTGGAACTATCACTGGAAATAGCTCATCTAACTATATTGTCACTTCTGGGACAGGTCAGCTTAAAAGAACAATAGCTTCTAATGCGGTTGTTTTTCCTGTAGGATCTTCAACGGTTTATAATCCAATTACATTTACTAATTCAGGCACATCCGATGTGTATGGAATTATCTTAACATCAGGTACTGTCCCAAATGTTCAAGATGCAACATCCACGGTAAACGACAGATGGCTTGTTTCTGAAGCAACAGCCGGAGGAAGTAATCTTACAGTTGTCCCTCAATGGAATACTGCGGATCAAGGAACTAATTTTGCTTCAGGAACTCAAGCTTATATTGGATTTTATAATGGTACATCTTGGACACAAAATGTAGCAACTATTTCCGGAAGTAATCCTTACACGGCAACAAGCGCTTCTGCTTTTTTGCCAACAACTTTATCAGGGACACAATATTTTGCAGTTGGTAAGGATAATGGATTCAAATGTGGTGTAACACCGATTACTTATTCACAAGGATTTAATTCTTCAACAGTACCAACTTGTTGGAATACTTCTCTTGTATCAACATCGACACAAACTGCAACTAAAATCTCATATGTAACTTCGGGTACAAACCCTACAACTAATCCACAAGAGGGAAGTTACTTTGTAAGGTATAATTCTTATTCCAATTCGGGAGGGGCATCAGGTTCTGAAGAAAGATTGATTTCTAATCCACTATCTTCTATTGGAACACAAAGTGTAGATGTAGAGTTTTACTGGAGAAATGAAAATAGTACATCATATAACTCTGGCAGCTATCTAAATGAAGGTGTTCAAATCCAATATTCTTTAGATGGGACAAATTGGACAGATGTTTCAGGAGGCTTTTTTGCAAGATATGATTCTAGCATAACATCAGGGTCTGCAGCTTGGAATCTTAAAAAATTAACTTTACCTGCTGCTTGTAGTAATGCTTCTGTGTTTTATGTTGCATTCAAGTTTCATTCAGAATATGGAGATAATATGTATTTGGATAATGTTGTAGTAAAACAAAGTCCGGCTACGTTATTTGTAAATGGAGGTTCTTCAGCAACATTAAGCTTTGGAACTAATAATATAGGTTCAACGGTTACAATTCAAACCTTTAGTCTGTCAGGAGCTAATTTAACCGGTGCGCCATCTAATATCACATTGACTGCGCCAACAGATTTTCAGATATCTTCCGATGGTGGAACTACTTGGGCTAGTTCGTTGAATGTTGCTTATACCACATCAACATTATCTGCTCATGAGATATCTGTAAAATATATTCCATCAACTTGTGGAAGTATCTCATCAGGAACAATAGCATTGAGTGGAGGTGGAGTTTCTACTTACCCAACAGTTTCTCTTTCGGGAACAGCAACATTGGCTAAGCCAACAACTAATGCTACTGATATTACAGCTACTACATTTACCGCGAATTGGGGAGCTGTGATTGGAGCTACAGGATATGAATTAGATGTTTATACAATGTCAGCTGGAACAGCCACTTTGACAAACGGTTTTGATGATGGTATTGTAGCGCCGACGGATTGGTCATATACAGGTATTAGTAGTACATATACTACGAGTGGAAATTATGGACAATCTTCTCCTTCAGTTAGTTTTGATACAACTGCGGATAAAATTTTAACTCCTGTTCTTTCAGGTAGTGCCACGGAATTAAAATTCTGGATTAAAGGACAAGGGACAGCCGCATCAAGTGAATTCAGAATAAGAGGCTGGGATTCTGTAAATTCTCAATGGGTGGTGATTCAAAATATAACTAGTTCTATTCCTACAACTGGTACTACAATTACATATAATGCTTCTACAACTCCTGCTTTACCTGCAAATATTACTCAGTTTGAGTTTTATTATAATCTGAAAACTTCAGGGAATGTTGCTTTGGATGACATTAGTATTAAATATAATTCTGTAGTTGAAACCTTGGTTAGTGGCTATAATCCGAAAATAATCACGGGAGGTTCAATTGTATCTCAAATTGTTTCCGGACTTAATCCCAATACAACTTATTATTATAGAGTCAGAGCAACTAGCGGTTCTTGCGAATCAATTAATTCTACTGCTCAAACTGTTTTAACAACCAATACTATTGTATGGAATAACAATGCCTGGACAAACACTACAGGCCCTACTACGAGTTTAGATGCAATTATTAGAGCACCTTATTATGTAAAAGTTAATGCAGATGAGTTTACAGTCCATAATTTGAAAATAGAAAATACAGGTTTGTTGAAAATTAAATCTGGGCACGGAATTACTGTAAGTGGAGATATTACTACACCAGACAACAAAATTATTATAGAAAGTGATGCCAGTCTTACACAGACAAAACTTACAGATGGTAATAGCAATAATAAAGCTATAGCGAAAAGAAATGTGAAAATGAAAACAACCGATTATACCTATTGGAGTTCTCCTTTGAATGATCAGGTTCTATTGAATACTTCTAATGTCAATGCAACTAACAGTAGCGGAGGTTTCTCTCCTGGAACGCCGAATAACAGGACTTTTGAATACAATGAGCCAAATGATACTTTTAAAGCAACAACAGATTCAAAATTTGTGACAGCAAAAGGTTATGCTATTAGAGGAAAATCAGGATATGGTACTATGCTTGCACAAGATTCATTAACTTTTGCGGGGAATCTTCATAACGGAGATTATACGATTCAACTTCAGAAATCTAAAAATACGGTAACTGGAGGTGTGACTTATGAGCACGGTTACAATATGATAGGTAATCCTTATCCATCCAACATAGATTTTATTAAGCTATATAATCTGAGTCAGGGTAATGGAGTGAAAAATAGTGATTTGATCTATGGTAAAGCTTGGTTCTGGACAAATGTTCC
This sequence comes from Chryseobacterium sp., assembly GCA_003248755.1. Lineage (GTDB taxonomy): Bacteria > Bacteroidota > Bacteroidia > Flavobacteriales > Weeksellaceae > Epilithonimonas. The sequence continues at coordinate 28,705 of QFQW01000027.1, forward strand.
TGGAGCACCAACAACTCAAGGAGGTTCAGCTTATACTCCAAATAACTATGCTATTTTATCTCTTGCAGGTGGAGCGCCGGCAACAGGAATAGATCATGCAAATACAACAGGAACTCCAACACCAAATGAGTTTATCAAAGTAGCGCAAGGATTTATAGTACAGATGAGAGCCATACCTCCAACAGGAAGTACTCCGATAACAGCAACTCTAAAGTTCGATAACAGTATTAGAACTAATACTAATACAGGGTATTTTTATAACAATAACAAGATATCGGATAATGGAATTAATCGTTATTGGTTGAAGTTGGTTTCGTCTCAAAATGTTACTAATACTATATTAATTGCACATATGGATGAAGCGACCAATCAGTATGATGCCGATTATGATGCCGAATTGTTATCTGTAGGAGATGATTCTTTTTACTCGAAGATTAATTCACAAAAGCTGCAAATCCAAGCGAGAAATAACCCTTTAAGTACGGATGATATTATTCCTTTGGGAACGAAATATGTAGCAAATGGTAATTATACTATAAAATTAAGTAGTAGAGAGGGAATCTTTGCCGAGGGGCAGAGGATTTATCTTAAAGATAATTTAACAGGAATATATACAGATCTTACCTCTCAAGAGTATAACTTTACTGCATCCAAAGGAACTGATGAAACTAGATTCGAAATTGTTTATAAAAACAAAGAAGTGCTAGAATCAGAGAATTTGAGGAAGTCGGATTTTATAGTATATAGAGATAAAGATAGTTTTGTGATACAGTCTTCTGAAAATCTTGGTAGAATCTACCTTTATGATGTAAGTGGAAAACTATTGCAAACCAAATATTCTTCCCAGAAAATTGCAAGATTGGATGCGAATACTCTTACCTCAGGTGTTTATATCATAAAAGCAGATAATTCGGGAAAAGTCAGAACAAAAAAGATTATTAAATAGTAATTTGTTAAAAAGATCATTATTAATTTTATTTAATGTTCCAAATAATTGAACATTGGTATTTTTTTATATCTTTACAACTTGAAAATTATGCCCAGTTTTTAACTACAGATGAAAAAGTATTTATCCACATTATATATAGCATTCGGTGTAATGGCTTCTGCGCAACTTCATACTGGTAATGTATTCGAAGGTAACCAAGCTGAGAGTAATCAACAGCAGAGTCTTGATTTGAATAATACAAGAGAAGCTGCTCAGGCAACACCAAATAATTTTCCTGAAAATGAAGCAGGACAAACCTCAAGTGTAGGTCCTGTAGGTGGTGAACATCCAGAAGGTCCCGGTAACCCGGGTGAACCCGTTCCTATTGATGGTTATCTTCCTTTGTTGCTGTTAAGTGGAGCTGTTCTGGTTTTCTATTCACTGAAAAGAAATAAAAAAATTAATATTTAAAATATTTTAATCCGAAATTTATAAATTTCGGATTTGTTTTATCAGATGTACAAAAAATTACTGAAACCTATTTTTGATTTTTTATTTGCGCTATTGCTCATTCTGATTCTGTTACCTGTGTTTTTTACAATTATAATATTATTATATTTTTTTAATCGGAAGAATGTATTTTTCTTTCAAGATAGACCGGGGAAGAATGAGAAGGTTTTCAAAATTATCAAGTTCAAAACAATGACGGATGAGAGGGATGAGTTTGGAAATCTTTTACCTGATGAATTTCGTTTAACCAATCTTGGAAAATTTGTAAGAAAAACTTCTCTTGATGAACTGCCACAATTGATTAATGTACTAAAAGGAGATATGAGTTTCATTGGTCCAAGACCTCTGTTGGTAAGTTATCTTCCGATATATAATGACGAGCAAAAAAAAAGACATCTTATAAAACCGGGTATTACTGGATGGGCACAAGTAAATGGCAGAAATGCAATTACTTGGACGCAAAAATTTATATACGATGTGTACTATGTTGAAAACCAAAGCTTTGCTTTAGATTTCAAAATTTTACTATTAACAATTAAAAAAGTGATTAAAAGCGAAGGCATCAATGCTGTCGGACAAGCTACTACAGAAAGCTTCAATGGGAATAACTAACTTAATGAAAACAAATATTTTAATTACATCCGCAGGCCAAAGGGTTTCCTTAGTGAAAGCTTTTAAAACCGAACTTACCAAAAAATTTCCGGATTCTAAGATTATAACAGTCGATTTGAGTCCCGAGTTGTCTCCGGCTTGTCAGGTTTCCGATCGTTATTACAAGATCAGCAGAGTTTTGGATGGTAATTATATATCGGAACTTTTGGCAATTTGTGAAAAAGAAAACATCGGAATGATTGTTCCTACAATTGATACAGAGCTTAAAGTCCTCGCTGAAAACAGCTTATTATTCAAAGAGAAAAATATTCATCTGATTGTATCGGACAAAGATTTTGTGAAAAATTGTAGAGATAAAAGGGAATTGAATAATTTTTTTGATAGCAAATCAATACAATTTCCAAAACCTGTAGATAAACATAATCCTACATTTCCACTTTTCATAAAACCTTATGATGGTAGTCTTAGCCAGGATATCTATCTCATCAAAGAAAAATCTCAACTTACAGATTATCATCTCAATCATCCAAAATTTATGTTTATGGAGTATGTAGATCCATTAGAATATAAAGAATATACGGTTGACTGTTATTATAGCAAAGATAATAAACTTTGTTGTGCGGTTCCAAGACAGAGAATATCCGTTAGAAGTGGTGAGATTCACAAAGGTGTGACGGATAAAAATGGAATTATTAATTATCTGAAAACTAAGATTAACACGATTGACGGTGCTATAGGATGTATCACTGTTCAGGTTTTTTACAATAAACAGAAAGATGATGTCATAGCGATAGAAATCAATCCGAGATTTGGGGGTGGTTATCCACTTTCTTATGAAGCATCGGCAAATTATCCCAAAATGTTGATAGAAGAATATTTTGAAAACAAAAAAATAATTTATACCGATGATTGGGAGGACAGATTATTGATGTTAAGATATGATGCAGAAATTCTTGTAAGAAATCATGAATAAAAAGTACATCGTTTTTGATTTGGATGATACATTGTATTATGAGATTGATTTCCTTTGTTCTGCTTTCAAATCTATTGCAAAGAATATAGCGGAAGATGATTTTGAAGATCTGTACAAAACAATGTTGGAGATTTATAATGATAAGAATGATGTTTTTGAGTTTTTGTCAAAAGCGTATAATTGTGATAAACAATTACTTTTAAAATTATACAGGGAGCATTTTCCTGACATTGGGTTAAGAAATCAGGTTAGGGAAACTCTTGAACTATTGAAAAATAATAATGTCAAAATGGGACTATTGACGGACGGTCGATCTTTGACTCAGAGAAATAAGATAAAGGCATTGAAAATTGAAAGTTATTTTGATAAAATTATTATTTCGGAAGAGTTCGGTTCGGAAAAACCAAATGAAAGCAATTATGCCATTTTTGTTGAAGAGGGATTTGACTATTATTATATTGCGGATAATCCTAAGAAAGATTTTATTTCGCCCAACATACTAGGTTGGAAAACAATAATGATAGAGGATGATGAGAATAAAAAAATTCACAAATTGTCAAATGTTTTGCAGGAAAAATGGTATGCACAAAAAAAGACCAATTGGGAATATTTATATGATTTAATTAATTAACTTTGTGAAATTATATAATATATGCCATTGATTTTTTTTTAATTAATTATAATTTTAATTAAAAAAATACAATGCAAAGCATATAGAATCTTTTGCGGGTACTAAAGATAAAAAAGAATAATTACCATCATTCAGAAAAATAAAATGAAGTCTAAAATTTGGCTTTCCTCTCCCCACATGGGAGGTACAGAAATGGGTTATATACAGGAAGCATTTGATAATAATTGGGTTGCTCCTCTTGGAAAAAATGTTGATGAATTTGAAGTTGCCATAGAAAAACTTCTTGATGATAACAAATATGTTGCAGCTCTTAGTTCGGGAACTGCAGCTTTACATTTGGCATTAGTGCAATTAGGCGTTGGATATGGTGATGAGGTGATTTGTCAGTCTTTTACTTTTTCTGCTTCTGCAAATCCTATAAAATATCTTGGTGCAAATCCTGTTTTTGTAGACTCTGATAATACAAATTGGAATATGTCTCCAGTATTCTTGGAAGAAGCTATAAAGGATAGAATCAGACATAATAAAAAGCCAAAAGCTGTTATCGTTGTTCATCTTTATGGTATGCCGGCTTTGATGGATGAGATCATGGAAATCTGTAATAAGTATGAGATTCCTTTGGTAGAAGATAGTGCAGAATCCTTAGGTTCCAGCTACAAAGGTAAAATGTGCGGAACTTTTGGAGAGTTTGCAATTTTATCATTCAACGGGAACAAAATAATTACAACATCCGGAGGAGGCGCTCTCGTAACAAGTACAAAAGAGCAGAAAACGAAAACAATTTTTCTATCCACACAAGCAAGAGACAATGCTCCGCATTATCAGCATTCTGAGATTGGTTACAATTATAGATTAAGTAATATCTGTGCGGGTATTGGGAGAGGACAGATGGAAGTCCTGGAGAATAGAGTAGCACAAAGAAGAGTTGTTAATGATTTTTATAAAAATATTTTTTCGGATATAAAAGCAGTCGATGTTTTCTCAGAACCTGGCTCAGATTTCTTTTCGAATCACTGGCTTACAAGTATTACATTAAACCCTGATTTTACAGATAAAACAAATCATGATCTGATGGCTGCTTTTGCAGAAGAGAATATAGAAACACGCCCTTTGTGGAAACCAATGCATCTTCAACCTGTTTTCAAGGATTGTCCATATTATGGAGAAAATGTTGCTGAAGATTTATTTAATAAAGGCTTATGCTTACCCTCGGGTTCCAATCTAACAAATGATGACAAAAAAAGAATTAATGATGTTATAAGCAATTATCAATTTTAAAAAAATAACTAATTAGCCAAATAAAAATGGAGAAGGTTAAAAATCCTCGTAGATTTTCACTGAATGACAACGTTATGGATCTTTCGGATCTGAAGTTTTTGCCAAGATGGGTTATCTTAGTTATTGATATATTAATTGTAAACGTATCGTTATTAATATCTCATTGGTTTATTACAGAACTTAATGTAAGGCATTATAATGTCTTTCCTTTAAGATATGTATTCCTGTTTATGATTGCTATAAATGTTTTGTATATGTATGTATTCAAAACCTATCTTGGCGTAATAAGACATTCTACTTTTGTTGATCTTTTTAAAATATTCTTTGCTAACCTTTGTGGTATATTGACAATAATTATTATTAATTATACTTATTATCTAGGCTCGGGGCAAAAGATAATTCTTATCCCGTTTTTAGGACTTTACTTTGCAACTTCTTGCCTTTTTCTTTTTGTTTTCAGACTTTGTGTAAAAGGCTTTTTTAATATTATAAAAGAAAATAAAAGAAGTTCTACACGGAAAAAAATCTATATACTGGGAGATGATGACACTTCTGTTGCAATAGCCCAGGTTGTACTTTCTAATAGAAATTTGCCTTTTGATATTACGGGATTTATTTCCTATCAGGACAAAAAAGTTAGTATTAAATTATTGGATAGAAAAATTATTACCAAATCAAATTTTATCAATAATCTAAAAAATGGCAGAAAAGAAGTCAATGGAGTTTTGGTAATCAAAGAATCTTTACAAAAAGAAGAATTAGATTTTTGGGTTAATTTGTTATTAGAAAATAATCTCAAGATCTATAAAGCTCCGGCATTGCAGAAACTGCGTAGCAATGAGATTATTAATCAAATTAATACAATCCAGATCGAAGACCTGCTCAACAGAAAGCCAATTAAACTAGATAATTTTGAAGTTAAAAAGCGACATTTTCAGAAAACAGTTCTAGTCACTGGCGGTGTAGGATCAATTGGTAAAGAAATAGTAAAGCAAGTTGCATTATTAGAACCTCTGCAAATTGTTATTCTAGATCAATCCGAAACACCTTTGTATGATACGGAGCTTGAAATGAGAGAGTTGTATCCACATATTAATTTCAAATTTATTCTTGCTGATATTTCTAATTATAGCCGTTTGGAACCTTTATTTGCCAGGTATAACTTTTCGATGGTTTACCATGCTGCAGCTTACAAACATGTTCCTTTGGTAGAAGATAATCCTCATGAAGCTGTATTGGTAAATGTTATGGGGACTAAAAATTTGGCATTACTCTCCAGTAAATATAAAGTTAATCGATTCGTGATGGTTTCCACAGATAAGGCTGTTAATCCGACTAATGTGATGGGAGCATCAAAAAGGGTTGCGGAATTGTTTGTGCAATCGCTTCAAAATTTAGAAGATAATACAACTAAATATATAACCACACGTTTTGGAAATGTATTAGGATCAAATGGTTCTGTGATTCCGCATTTTAGAAAACAGATAGAAAAAGGCGGACCGGTTACGATTACTCATCCGGAAATTGTACGGTATTTCATGACTATTGCTGAAGCTTGTGAGTTGGTTTTACATGCGGGAACAATGGGTTCAGGAGGAGAAATCTATGTTTTTGATATGGGTGAACCGGTTAAGATTTTGGAACTGGCAAAAAGAATGATCAAGCTGTCCGGATTTGAACCGGATATTGATATAAAAATTATCTACACGGGATTAAGACCCGGAGAAAAATTATACGAAGAGCTTCTAAGCGATAATACAAGGACTCTGCCTACATCTCATGAAAAAATTATGATATCCAAAGATCCATCTATGCATTTTGCAGATATAGATGAATTGACGGATCTTGTCATCGATTTTTCTAAAAAAGAAGAGAAGCAAGAAATAGTAAGAATATTAAAATCTATCGTAAAAGAATTTAAAAGCAATAATTCTATATATGAATCGTTAGATAAATAAGTAATCCCTATATTTGCAAACCTTTATTTAAGAGTAATATATATGAGAAGAGTTTTATCCATAGTTTTTATGGCTTCATTGTTTTGTGTTATATTTTCATGTAAAGTAAAAGAAGACATCGATTACATGAAGAATATAGAACAGACAGCAATCCAAACATCTATTCAAACATCAACATTTACAATTCAGCCGGGAGATCAGTTGATGATTCTGGTAACAGCAAAAGATAATGACGTTACCAAACCATTCAATAAAAATTATTCTTCTAGTGAGACTTCTCAATTTTCTCTTTCCAGTACTAATTTACCAATACAAGGACAGACAACTGTCGTGGGACCAACATACTTGGTAGATTCTAAAGGTAATATTCAGTATCCTATAATTGGTGAGCTTAATACATCAGGTAAAACTATCGAGCAATTTCGAGAAATTTTGAAAGAAAGCTTAAAGCAATATATAAAGGAACCTGGAGTAAATATAAGAAACACCAATTTTAAGGTTACAGTGTTAGGTGAAGTTGCTAAGACAGGAACCTATTTGATACCAGATGGACAATCTATGACTATATTGGGGATCTTAGGTATGGCTGGAGATTTGACTATCTATGGACAAAGAAAAAATGTTCTTGTAATTAGAAATATTGATGGTGCTACTACCAAACAATATATAGATTTGACCAATGCTGAGTTACTCAATTCGCCATACTATTATGTTAAGCAGAATGATGTTATATACGTTTCGCCAAATAATACGAGAAAGAATTCATCTGCATACGGTCCTCAAGCAGGTATATTTATTTCAATTGCGTCTGTGCTTGTTGGTCTTTTGGCTCTATTGTTCAGGTAAAACTAAAAAGCTAACTTAGTTCATATTTTTTATAATATGGTACAGCCAACTGATAACCACTCTAATGTTGATATTTCTACACTTGTTAAACCTTACCTTTCCAAATGGTATTGGTTTTTGCTTAGTGCAGTTTTTTTTATTGGCCTTGCTGTTTTTTATATAAAAACATCGACTCCTGTTTATAATATTAGGGGAGCAGTTCTTATAAAAGATGCAAAAAAATCACTATCAGGATCTCCCGTAGGATCTATGGATATATTAGACGGGTTGTCTGGATTTGGTGGTATGAGTACTAATAGCATTGAGAATGAGGTTGAGATTTTTAAATCAAAAAAACTTATAAGAGATATTGTAACTCTTAATCCTTTACAGGTTACTATTAATAGTATCGAAGGAATAAGGAAAAAAGAACTTTTCGGAGACACCTCACCAATAATTATCTATGTTTTGAATGAGAAGAAGAACAAAAAATTTCCTAAAAAAGATTTTTTGCTGGCTTACAACAAGGATAATGTTGAGTTAGAATCAAAAGAATTTAAAATCAAAAAGAGTTTTAATTATAATAAATTAATCAGTCTTCCTTTTGCAAATATTATTATCACTAAGAATGATAAATTTGATGCTGAAAAAGCTGAAAAAATTGGAAATATTTTTGAGGTTAATTTCTCCACTTTAGAGTCTACAGCAACATCTATTCAAAAACAAATTCAAGTAGATTTAGCAGATAAGGATGCAACGGTTATTAATCTTTCGATGAATGGATCTCAGGTTGATAAAGCGATACTTATTCTTAACGGATTGATTGATGCATATAACAAAGATGCTATATTAGATAAAAATACTGAGTCTCAAAAAACAAAAGAATTCATTGATAATAGAATCAATAAAATTTCTAAAGAATTAGGTGAGGTAGAAGATGAAAAAGAGCGTTTTAAAACGCAAAACAAAATTTCAGATATACTTACAGAGGCCAAGATTAGTCTAGAAACATCAGCTGATGCAAAAAAGAAAGAATTAGAATTGGATGCACAATTAGAATTGACAAACAATCTTATAACATATCTTAATAAACAGAATAATAATCAAGTTTTACCTTCTAATATCGGACTAAATAATTCTGAATCCAATACTGCTATTGGTTCATATAATAGAATGGTTCTGGAAAGAAATAGAATGCTTGAAAATGCCACTCCACAAAATCCATTAGTCGTTGATCTTACAAAGCAAATCAACACAATGAAGCAAGCTGTTAGTGAATCTCTTGAAAAAAATAAAACTGGTTTGCAGATTGCCCTTCGGGAATATGTTAGCGAGCAGAATCAGATAGGTGCCAAAATTACAAAGATTCCATATCAGGAAAAACTCTTTAGGAGCTTTGAAAGGCAGCAGCAGATTAAAGAAAGTTTATATCTGTTATTGTTGCAGAAAAGGGAGGAAACGGCAATCTCTCTAGCTGTGGTTGCCCCCAAAGCAAGAACTGTAGAGCCTGTTTTTGTTTCGGATAAGCCGGTTGCTCCCAAAAAAATGCTAACCCTTTTTGCTGCAATGATTTTTGCTATATTGGTTCCTTTTGTTTTTATTTATGTTAAGGAACTCCTTAATACGAAAATTGTTACAAAAAGTGATCTGAAAAAACATTCGGATTTGCCAATTATTGCAGAACTTCCTACTCTCAAAAAAAATACAGATCATCTGATCAGGAAAAATGATTTGTCGCCCTTAGCTGAAGCATTCAGGATACTTGTTACAAATATGGGATTTATGCTGGATAGTTCCAGTACAGCAAAAACTATATTTGTGACATCGTCTATTAAAGGAGAAGGGAAAACTTTTGTATCTATGAATCTGGCTCTTACCCTTTCGAATACTAATAATGTGATTATCATAGGTGCAGATATTCGGAACCCGCAGTTGCAAAGATATGATCCGGCTAAAAAACAGATGAAAGGCTTGTCCGAGTTTTTATATGATAATACGACAACTGTTGATAGTATTATTTCAAAAAACCCTATTAATGATAAAAGTGATATCATCTATTCCGGAATAATACCACCAAATCCAACTGAGCTTTTGAAAAACGGTAGATTCGAAGTTCTACTTGAAATATTAAAAACTAAATACCAATATATTATTATCGATACAGCACCGTTATTACTTGTAACGGATACTTTTACAATTGCTAAGTATGCAGATCTTAAACTTTACGTTACTAGGTCAAACTATACAGAAAAATCGCTTGTGGAGTATGCTGACGAAACGGTAAAATCAGGAAAATTAAATAATGTTGCCCTTGTTTTGAATGATATATCCAAAGATAATTTTGGCTATGGAAACAAATTTGGCTATGGCTACAATAACTAAGAATAATAATGGATAACGTAAAAAAAAGAGAAGAGGAAATTAATCTAAGAGAGCTTATTAAACCTTATGTAAAGCGTTGGTATTGGTTTTTTATAAGTGTTTTTGTTGCATTAGTATTGGGTGTTTTAAACATCAAATTCAGTACTCCTATTTACAAGATACAAAGTTCTGTATTAATAAAAGATGCTAAAAAGATGTCCAGTGCTTCTGGAGATTTTGGTGTTTTAGCTGGCTTAGGAGGGTTTGCCGGAATGGGCACGAACAGTATAGAGAATGAATTGGAAATATTTAAATCCAAAAAGATTTTAGATGATGCTGTGGCAAACTTAAAATTACAAACCTCTATTTATTCCAGAGAAAAGTATCACGATGTAGAACTTTATAAAGATACTAACCCATTCAATATACTTGTTATCAATGAAAAGTTATATGAAGAATTACCTAAAATACCTGTTGATATCAAGATAAAAGGAGATGTTATTACATTATCGTCAAAGGAATTCAAAAAGGATATTGTAACAACTTACAACAAAACAATTAGCCTGCCCTATGCTAACTTTATGATTGTAAAAAATCCTAAATTTAATCGTAAAAAAGTAAAAGAGCTTGACCTGGAAGATTTTTATTTTACTTATTCTCCATTAGAGAACATTGTGGATAATTTTCAAAAAGCAATTGATGTTGATCTTTTGGACAAAGATGCAACCGTAATTGGATTATCATTAAACTATGCCAATAAAGACAAAGCAATTGATATTCTTGATGATATGGTAAAAGTATATAATGAATATGCTATTACTGATAAAAATACTGAATCTAGTAAAACCAAAAATTTTATAGACGATAGAATTTTATTGATTTCCAAAGAACTAGGTGAAGTGGAAACCCAAAAAGAACGTTTTAAAATTGATAATAATGTTGTAGATATTGTTACAGAATCTAGACTTAATTTACAAATAACTACAGAAGCTAATAGAAGATTGCTAGAGATTGATACTCAGATTGAAATAACAAATATTTTGATTAATTACATCAATAGTCAAGGCAATAGTTATCAGTTAATGCCAACCAATATTGGTATGGATAGTTCCACAACAGCAGCATCCAATATTGCTGCTTACAATAAATTAATTCTGGATAGAAATAGAATGCTAGAGAATGCTACTCCTGAAAATCCATTAGTAGTTGATATAACAAAAGATATTAATGCTTTGAGATTAGCACTTAAAGAAAGTCTTTACAAAAACCTGTCAGCTCTTAAATCATCTAAAGCGATGACTTCCGGATATGAAGATCAAGCAGAAAATAAAATCAGTAAAGTTCCTAATCAAGAAAAATTATTTAGAAATATAGAGAGGCAACAACAAATTAAAGAGAACTTGTATCTTCTTTTGTTGCAAAAAAGAGAAGAAGCAGCAATTGCAATGGCTATTACAAGTAACAAAGCAAGATCTGTAGATGACGCTTATGCTCTTCAGAAACCTGTTGCTCCAAGAAAATTGCTCACACTAATTGGTGCTCTTTTCTTTGGAACCCTAATTCCATTTGGGCTTATATATTCTAAGGAATTACTTAATGATAAGTTGGTTAATAAACATGATTTGGATAAATTAAGTTCTACACCAGTATTGTCAGAAATTCCTCGACTTGGAAGAAACACAGACGAAACGATAAAGCCCAACGATATTTCACCATTAGCAGAATCATTTAGAATTTTGGTTACAAATCTTAATTTTATGCTTCCTAAAAAAGAAGAAGCAAAAATAATTTTTGTCACATCTACAATCAAAGGTGAGGGTAAAACATTTGTTTCTGTTAATTTATCTTTAGCTTTAGCTTCTCCCAAAAGAAAAGTCTTAGTAATTGGTTCTGATATTAGAAACCCTCAGTTACAGAGATATAACCCTGTTATGAAGTCAGTAAAAGGACTTACAGAATATCTTTATGGAGAAGAAGATAATTTGGATAATATCATACATCCAAGTGGATTAAATTCTAATTGTGACTTCATATATTCAGGAAGTATTCCTCCAAATCCAACAGACCTTTTACAGAATGGTAAATATGAAGAGTTATTAGATGCATTAAAAAATAAATATGATTTTATTATCTTAGATACCGCACCACTAATGCTGGTAACCGATTCATTCTTAATCTCTGAAGTTGCGGATGCTACTGTGTATGTTACACGTTCTGAAATTACTCAGAAAGACTTTATTGATTTCGCAAATAAGAATATAGAGTCCAAAAAAATTAAGAATGTGGGATTCGTTCTTAATGATGTTCACAAAACCAATTTTGGATATGGAAATAAATATGGTTATGGTTATCAAGCAGAAGAAAAAAAATGGTGGCAGATTTTTTAAAATTTCTTGATGATTAAAAAATTTATATTACTGTTTAACAGTCATAAAAAAATAGCTGAAAACTATTTTTTTATGACTATAATACAGATACTAAACTCGCTGTTTTCTATTGTCATCTACCCTTATTTGATAAGAGCTTTAGGTGCCGATAGTTATGGTTTATATGTATATGTATTGTCAATAATTACTTATTTTAATTTTTTAATCAATTTTGGATTTGATTTTCCGGCTACAAAAGCTGTTGCAGAGTTTAAAGATGATAAAGACCGTTTAAACGAAATATTGTCTTGTGTTTTTACAGCCAAATTTTATTTGCAAGTTATTTCATTTGGATTAATGTTTTTATTGATTTGGTTAGTCCCATTTTTTAGAAATAATTATCTTATATTTATTCTAGTTTTTTTACAAACTATTAGCAATGTACTTTTTCCTCAATGGTATTATCAAGGGGTTCAGAGAATGAGGGTTGTGACATTGATTCAGGTTATATTCAAAGTATTGTCTATACCATTAATTTTCACATTTGTTAAATCTGCTTCTGATGTCAACATTTTTGCAGGAATCAATTCTATAACAATTATCCTTGGAGCTATTGTAGCAGCTATAATGATAGTTTTTTATGATGGAATCAAAATTAGAATTGTTGGTTTTGTCTCCTTGAAAAAATGGTTTTCAGATGCATTTCCTTTTTTTCTTAGTAGTTCTGTTGGGATTATAAAAGAGCAGGGAGTACCTATCTTGATTGGTTCTTTTTTTGGAATGAGAGATGTAGCATTGTATGACTTGGCCAATAAAATTGTCATTATTCCAAGAACTCTTTTGATGAGTTTGAATGCGGCACTATTCCCAAAAATTGTAACATTAAATAAAAAAGATGTAGTCCGGAAAATCATTAAGTATGAATATTTGATTGGAATATTCACCGTTATTTTTGTTATTATATTTGGCAAATGGATTATACAGTTTTTAGGAGGGGATCAAATGGCAGGATCTTATTATTTATCAATTATTCTTAGTATGTCGATTATCAGCTGGTTGGTTGTAGGCGCATATATTAGTTTTGTTTTTATACCAAGTAACAATTATTATTTGGTTACAAAAAATCAAATATTAGCTTCTGTTTCCGCCGCATTCTTTATTATAATCGGAATGGTGATTAATCATAGCATCTATGTATTAGTAAGTGCATTAGCTTTTTCTGGTCTTTTGGAAATTGCTTTTTGTTCTTATGTAACTTCTAAAAAGAGATTGCTATGATAGAAGTGTCCGTTGTTGTTCCAATGTATAGGGTTGCCGATTTTATTGAACGATGTGCTATTTCATTATTTGGTCAAACATTTACCAATTTAGAATATGTTTTTGTTAATGACTGTACACCGGATAATTCTGTAGAAATTTTAAATTCAATTCTAGACAGATTTCCTGACCGTAAAAAGTATGTGAAAATTATAAATCATAATGAAAATAAAGGTTTGGCATGCGCTAGGAATACAGGGGTGAAAAATGCTTGCGGTAACTTTATTCTGCATATAGATAGTGATGATTATGTTGATAAGGATATGGTTGCAGATATGTATGGATTTGCAATAGCACAAGATGCAGATGTAGTTGTGTCAGACTATTGGATAGAATGGGAAAATAAAAGAAACTATATTAAGCAAAATTTTAATGAGGATGTAAAAACATTTGTAAAAATGTTAATAGAAGGAGATGCCGCACCTGTTGTTTGGAACAAATTATTTAAGAGAGAGTTGTATACTAGAAATAATATCTATGCAATTGAAGGGATTAATTATGGTGAGGATATAACTGTTACCCCGAAATTATGCTATTATGCAAAAAAAATTGTCAAAATTGATAAAGCTTATGTAAATTATGTTCAGTATAATATAAATTCGTATTCAAATTCTGTCTCTAAGAACAATATTAAAAATGTAGCACTGGTATATAAGTCTTTATACGATTTTTTTGCCGAAGATGATGGAAAACGTGAACTTTTACTTTCTGTTAATAAAGGTCAGATTTATAAAAAAATTGAATTAATTAGAGAGACTGATATTGATAAAGTTTCTTATATTTTAGAAATGTTTCCAGATATTATTACTCAACAAAATTTAAAAGATAATATTGGAAGAGTGGATCGTATAATTGTCTTTTTATTAAAGAAGAATTTCATTTTTGGACTAAAAATATTTTTATATATCTATAAATCACTCCGTAAAATTATACGAAATTTGAAAAATCATTAAAGTATAACTTCCTATCCGCAAAAAAAATTTAAATCATAGTTTTAATCATTTATGTTACCTTATCTAATAGTTTTTTTTCTAAGTATCCTTTTTACTCATTTGGCTCAAGAGTCGGATAAGAATAATAGAAAATTATTCTTTTTTGTATTTTCAGCTTTTGCAGTATTATTGCCATCGTTATTGGCAGGACTTAGAGATTCGGGGATAGGGACAGATACAGAAACATATGTGGATACAGTTTGGCGAACAATTAATAGAATTAATTCTTATGAAGAGTTTCAAAAACTCTACAAGCAGGAAAAATTTGATGATATAGAGTATGGCTACTTATTACTTAATTTTATAGGTTCTAGATTTGGTTCTTCGGTTAATATTATATATTTCTTAACTAGTTTTTTTGTA
>QFQW01000028.1 GCA_003248755.1 Chryseobacterium sp.
TACGCTGAACCTCAGACCAATTATTTTTAACCCATTTTTAAAGATAAAAAAAACGTCTTGAAAGTGAACGCTAGAATTGTACTGCAAATCTTTTTCCTGATTGTTTTTAAGAATGAACAATCGGAGAAAGTATAGAAAAAAATATAACAAACAACCTAATCTGTAAATTTGGGAG
Source organism: Chryseobacterium sp. (assembly GCA_003248755.1). GTDB lineage: Bacteria > Bacteroidota > Bacteroidia > Flavobacteriales > Weeksellaceae > Epilithonimonas. The sequence continues at coordinate 176 of QFQW01000028.1, forward strand.
AGAAATAAAAAAAGGCAAACCCTCTGAAGATTGCCCCCAATATTATATACAAATTAATTTAGAATCTATATCCAAAAGAAATCCCCGAACGGATTCCCAGCCAGCCCGAATCCATAATAATGGTTGCTCCGCCTGCACTGGTAGTTACTTTGTACTTGAGAACCGGCACATCCAAGTCTTCTATATCTTTTTGCAGCTGCTGCTGTTCGGACGGCGTAAGTGGCCGATCGGATTTTCCGGTAATCGTCCCATCCGCCCCTCCGTAATGCCCCCCTGCAAACCATACATCCAAAACCCAATTGTCATTACGCCCAAAAAACCACTCAGAACCTATCATTAAACCTATATTGTTGGAACTAATTTTTCCTGAAAAAACTATCGGAATTCTTTGACCAACTAATGCAGGGTCTATAAATGGATCTTCCGATTTGTATCTATAAGTAAGATTATCTATATTAAAATGAGAATATCTATAATATGGCGCAATATAAAAACCATGCCCATATCCCTTACCTAGATAAATCCTCGGTTCGAAAGTAAAATTATTCCCACCCATCCTAATATTCTCAACGTTTTCATCTTTGATAAACTCATTAATTAATGGCACTTGTCCTATTGGAATGAATCCGTAAGAAACCTGAATGCCAAATCTCTTGGTAATAGTCCTTTCATAAGCAAATTGATAATTTCTAAAAATAACAGAAGTAAGATTCATCTTGATAAGGTTTCTCTTTTTATCCGGTGAGCCATCTGTTTCTTGTGATTTTGCAACAAATGAGAATATTAAAGCCAAGGTAAATAATAACTTTTTCACAACTTTTTAGTTTTTATCAAATATAACCATTATTTAATTCGAAAAATATAACCACATAGCAATACCTTTATTTTTTTTGCAACTGAAGAAAATAAGATTGCAGATCTTTCCTTTGCTTTTGGGTAAGATTAGCTTTTGGGTGATAGCTTATGTATGAAGGCAATGGCATCTGAAAATCCCGAACTGTAGAAATACTTTTCTCAATTGCATTTTGTTTGAGATCTTCATTATATTTTCCCCATTCGGAGAAGTTGAGATATTTTCTCCCTTCATTAATATGATCTTTAACCGCCCAAGAAATAGGTGCAACATAAGAATACTGTGGATAAAGGGTCTCATTGGAATGACAATCATAGCAGGAATTCTTCAGAATAGATTGAATGTTGGCCGGCGTTTTATATATATCGACAAAATTTTCTTTTTTATCAATCGGCTTGTTTTCTCTATCCACAGGAATTAACTGAATTGCTAAAAAAACAACTACAATCCAGAAAATTATTTTCTTTAGATTTTTCAATTTTTTGGCTGTTCTTCTTTAGTTAGATCCCAATTTTCATTAATTTCCCACATCTGTCGAATATTAATCTTTGTCATCACTTCTTTATCACCTTCTTTTTTGAAAAGATAAGCATCTTCTGCCAAAGTTTCTGTGGAGAAGTCTGAACTATCCCAGAATCCATTTTCATTATTATCAACTAAAATTCGGAGCTTATAACTTCCGGGTTTTAAATTAACGAATTTAATTTCTGTTTGATTGCTGATATACTTTTGATATGCAGGTTCGTTTTTTTCATAAAGCAGCTGAATCCAAAATTTTTGAGCTGGCGGATTAATAAGATGTACCGTAAAACTTCCTAAATCTTCAGGTTTTGTAATTTCGAAATCGAAACGGATACTTTCTCCCAGTTTATTATAATAAGAAGTCACTGTATTTTTAGGAACTGTTAATTGATACTTTTTCCCAGGAACAAAATTAGAATTAATAATAACCTTGGTTGAATCCAACCCATTAATCTTTGCAGTAAAAGTCTGAGCAAGACTGTCAGATTCCAATTTCCAGTTTTCCGGCTGAATTTTATTAATGATATAATTAGATGATAATTTGAAATCACTATCAGGCACAGGTTTATTACTAACCATTGTCACAGTCATTTCATCTTTTGCAGGTTTCTTATAGAAAATAGAGACCGTATCTTGTTTTGAACCTGTGTCGTAAGAAAACTTTAAATTCTCACTTACCGTTGTTCCAATATTTTCGCTTGCCGCATCAAACCAAATTCTTGCAGAGTCTGACCTTGGCTTATGTGAAACTTTGTAACCTGCAGGTTTCTCTCCTACTCGTTTAACGGTTACATTTTCCGGATCACCTTCGAATTCCATCATTATTCCTCCCGGTGAAACAGTCATTTCTTTATATTTAAAGGCTTTTTTAGATGGATAAGTTTTCATTTTCAGTCCGGAAATATTCTTTTCCAAGTTGATATCTTCCTTTTGAAAAGCTATACTTTCTTTCCCTGAATCATAAATGGAATTTCCGTTTTCATCATCAAACCCAACTATTTTATATTTCCCGGGTGTTAAATAATTTAATTCAAAATAACCGTCTTCATCCGCTTTTGTAATATAATATGGTTTTTGACGGTAATTCATAGAATCCTTAGCCTGATAAAGGCCTACAACCAGATTTTTTTCTTTGCCTTCTGAATTTTTCTGATTTCCCAAAGCATCGGCAATTGTTCCACTAATATATAGATCATCAATCTTTTCTCCCGTGGAAAATGCGAAATTGAAATACGGTAAAACATTATTTTCATTAAGGTCAACAACGGAATTTCCAAAATTGAAATTGTATGTTGTATTCGCCAAAAGAGTATCTTTCCATTGGATTTGCAAGTATTTGTTCCCTATAGTTGAAGGGATAATCTTGGTATATTTAATAGGAGGTGAAATAATAAGATTCTTACTAATATCCTTCAAAGTGATATATTCGTCAAAGTAAATCCTGAGTTCTTTGATATCTCTTGGAACATTGACTCTGGTTGTATCAATATTAGAACCGATCATCTTCGGCGGAATCGAATCTTTTTTTCCGCCAACAGGAGAACCAACTCTGGCACAACTTACCAAAACCAACGATGCAAAAAGCCAAAGAAGAAACTGCTTCATTATTATATATAGATATTAGAATTTCGATTTAAACTAAAATCAATTTTACTTAAGCGCAAAAATAAGCAAACTAAAGAACACTTAACCATTTGAAACAAAAAATGAGTTTTAAAATTAAAACTCATTATATATATGCTTCAAAATATCTTTATCTATTTCGGTAAGTGGAATTTTTCTGCGTTCCATTGCTTTTTCGGCAACTTCATAAGATTTTTCCAATTTGAATTTTTCATCGCCCTTCATTCCGCCCCAAGAAAAACTATCTACAAGGTTTGGAGGAAAGCCTGATTTGAAAATATTAGCAGCAACACCAACAACCGTTCCTGTGTTCAATTGTGTATTGATTGCTGTTTTGGAATGATCGCCCATAATCAAACCACAAAACTGCAATCCTGTATCGAGGAATCTCTTTGATCTATAATTCCAAAGTTTTACCGGGGCATAATTGTTTTTGAGATTTGATGAATTCGTATCAGCGCCCAGATTACACCATTCTCCGATAACCGAATTTCCAACAAAACCATCGTGACCCTTATTTGTATATCCAAAAATCACAATATTATTAACTTCTCCACCTACCTTGGAGTGTGGACCAATCGTAGTTCCGCCATAGAGTTTGGTTCCAAGATTGATTTTTGAATCTTCGCAAAGCGCTAAAGAACCTCTGATGTTGGAGCCTTCCATAATCTCAGCATTTTCTCCAATGTAGATCTTCCCGGTTTTACAATTGAGTGTACAGAATTCTACAACAGCACCTTCTTCTATGAAAAGATTTTCCTTTTCGCCAAGAAATCCGTTGGTTGAAGACAATTCCTGAGAAGTTCTGCCTTCCGTAATCAATTTAAAATCGAAATCAATCGCAAAATCATTATTGGAAAAAATATCGGTGGGGTTTTCTATAAACAATAATTTCTCGTGAATGTCTGTCATTTTATTGATCTGATTCAGAGAAAAACTCTCCATATTAATATTAGCAACAAGAACTTCGTTATCATAAACCAAAGCTTCGCCAGCCTTAAGTTCTTTGATTTGCTTCAAAACTTCATCCGATGGAAAAAAATTGGGAACAATGAAAAGGCTTTGCTTCGGTTCCGGTTTTTTGAATTTATTCTGAAGATAATCTTCGGTGATGTAAAAAAACTCATCAATGTCAAGAAGTTTTTTCCATCTTTCGGCAAAAGTCAGGATTCCCATTCGCATTTCTGCTACAGGTCTTGTAAAAGTCAGCGGGAGGAAATCTTCCCAATATTGTGCGTCGGAGAATACTAATTGCATTGTTCGGTTTTAAGTTTAAATTCGTTATTCAATGTTGAGCAAAATTAACAAAAAAACCTCTCGGAAAATCCGAAAGGTTTTTATATTTCCAAAAATCATCTAAGATTACTTAGCGAATTTTTTGTATTTGTTCATGAACTTATCAACTCTACCTGCAGTGTCAACCAATTTAGTTTTACCAGTGTAGAAAGGGTGAGAAGTTGAAGAGATTTCCATTTTGATCAAAGGATATTCAGTTCCTTCGAACTCGATAGTATCTTTAGTTTCAGCTGTAGATTTGCAAAGGAACATTTCTTCGTTGCTCATATCTTTGAAAACTACTAATCTATAATTTTCTGGGTGTATGCCTTGTTTCATTTTCAGAAGTTTTAAAATTTGCTATAATATGAGCGTGGACTAATGGATCCGACAACTCTGGTTTTGAGGATGCAAAAATAGGAAAAGTTTTCTATTCTGCAAATTTTTTTATAATGTGTATTTCAAAAAAATATATAATTTGAATTTTAACTTAAAATAATTTTTATCATTAATACATTAATAAGCAATTATAAATATTGTGACTGTAAAATTGTTTACTTATTTTTATCCAAACTTAACACATAAAAGAAAACTATGTCAATTTTAACTTACGAGAACTACACAACTGCCGTTAAAAACTGGGCTCAAATAAAATCAAATTACTCTGATATCCAAAAAGTTCTATCTCCGGAACAGGTTTTCGTTCTATCGAGAGAACAAGTAGAATGGTTTGATAAAGAGAACGAAGCAGAAACCTATTTCCGTGCAGACATTGGGGTTTGGGAAGACAAATTAGTTTTAATTCTTACACCAAGAACCAGTGCAGGAGATGTGAAAATACTAGACAATTATCAATTTTCTACTTTACAATATCTAGAGAATGATCTTACATTAGAACAAACAAAAACTTATACCGTAAAAAGCACTTATGTTTTGTCTAAAGACCTCAGCAAAAGCCAAGAAGATACAGATCTTAATCTGCCAATTATGAATGAGCCTGTAACGGGACAATTAAAAGCGGTTGACGAGATAGAATCCTGGAGAGAAAACGCAATGGATTATATGCAACGCGAATCTCTGGAGTTCAAGGGGCAAAGACTTTTCCAAAGTTTTTATATCCCGAAAGCAGATCTCTTGCATAGTAAGGAAAACATGTCAGATATCGTTTGTGTCTTTGGATTTAAATATTCTGCCGTTTATGAGAGATTGCTAGCTACTTTGATTTTCATAAGCAATATAAATGGAGAAAAAATTGGATCAAAAGCTGCAGTTTATGCTGTACAGTCTGATCCTTCTAATACTTATGATTGGACCAAACCTTGTCCTCCTACTTGTCTTGCTCCTTAATAATTAAATGGAACAATTTTATAAAATTTCTGGAATAATATCTGTTTTATTATTAACAATTGCTTTGTTAGTAAGTATAATAAAATATAATTCTTTGACTAAAAATGAAAAATGGTATATGTATTATATCATTTTCATTTTTTTAATTGAACTCAACTCATACGTCATTTTACCTTTATTAAATATAAAAAGTAATGCATTTTTATATCCTGTATATATTGCCGGTGAATTTTTTACTATTACAGGAATATTCATAAAAAAATTAAATTTCAATAAATTTTATTTTCTTATAACCGGATTATTAAGTCTATCGTTTTTATTTGTTGACAAAATTTTCATCCAATATAATAATGACTATTCTAAAGCGATATCTAACATTATAATTATAAGTCTGATTGGTTATTCTCTAATACAAGACATAAAAAATGTAAAAGCTAAAAGCCCGTTTCAACTGATAGACAAAATGTATTTTTTATACTTCACTGTCAGTATTTTTATATTTATGCTTCAACACCAGCTTATTGAATTTCCTTACGAATATTTTTCAGCTATTTGGGTTATAAATAATTTGATGGTTTGCATTCTTTATAGTCTATTCATTAAAACATTTTTACAATTAAAGAAATAAAACTCAATATCATCTTTCTGGTTGTGCTGATTCTCGTTTTGATTATCATCATATCCTTTATATTATTAGCTTACAGAAGTTTTATCCAAAGGATTGTTCAGGAAAAAGACCTTCAGTTTCAAGCAGAGATGGATCATCAGAAAGAATTATCGATTGAAAATATCAAAGGTCAGGAAGATGAACGAAAGAGAATTGCCATCTCTGTACATGATGACATTGGAAACCGGCTTAATATACTTTCTCTTTGGCTCAATAATCTGGAACCGGAAAATCAAGAAGCATCCAAGAAAGTCATTACATCTCAGATTACGGAATTAATAGATTCTACAAGAAATATTTCTCACTCTCTTTATCCTGTTAATTTAGAAAAATTAGGATTGATTTTATATCTACAAGAATTGGTTGCCAATCTTTCTCAAAACATAGAATTGATTCTTGACATCGATCCAATATATGAGAAAAAGGATATTTTCACAGAAGTCCAGATTTATCGAGTGATTCAAGAGTTCACAACTAATGTTATCAAACATTCTACAGCGAATGAAGTAGTTGTTTATATCAGAAATCATCAGAAATATCTCACAATGATTATCTCGGATAATGGAGAAAGTTTCGATTACGAAAAAGCAAAAAAAGGAATGGGACTCAAAAACATCGAATCCCGAATTGTTTCCCTAAAAGGCTTCTACAAATGGAAAAACAAAATAGGAAAAGGAAGCCGGCTAATCATTAATATTCCAAACTAATTATGAAGAATGACACAATCAAACTCGTTTTGGTAGATGATGAACAACTAATCTTGGAAGGTATCAAAATGTTGCTTTCTGCACAAACCAACATTTCTGTAGATTATTCCGCAACTTCGGGTAATGAGATTCTGGAACATTTGGAAAATTTAGAATCTACCAGTTTTCCCGATATTCTAATGACAGATGTGCAGATGGAACCAATGGATGGTTTTCAACTGGTTGAGATTCTAAAAAAGAGATATCCGGAACTTAAGCTTATTATTCTCTCTTCTCATTATAAAAGTAGCGTTTTGGGTTATATGGTCAAGCTGGGTGTTTCTGCTTTTCTCCCAAAAAACTCCGACAAAAAAACTTTTATCGATGCGATAGAAGCTGTACATAAAAACGGAATGTTCTTCACCAAAGAAGATCACGAGATGTTACTATCTTATATGAACACGCCTTCTCGAAAAAAATCTTTGTTTGATAAAGAAGAAACTTTGTCTAATCGGGAAATTGATGTCGTAAAACTCATCTGCGAAGAAAAAACGAATCAGGAAATTGCCGACAAACTTTTCTTAAGCCCAAGAACCGTGGAAAGTCACAGACAAAGAATCCTTGATAAAATTGGTGCCAAAAATACAGTAGGAATTGTAATTTATGCTGTTGTCAATAATATCCATACAGTTCCAATCAAGTTGTAAGTTTTAAAAAAAATTACGTATTTCTACGCTATCACAATTCTCAAGATTGTTATTACTTTGAAGCAAGAAACTAATAACCATTTTTTAAATGTCTTCTTCAATAGAAATAATAAACTCAACCAATTACAGCATATCCGGCGAGGTCTGTTATATGACGATTTTTTGCTCGAGTCATTATTTTTTTGTAAAACCCAACTCCATATGGAAGTCGGATAAACGAGGAATTTGTCCGATTGTAGAAGTTTCAGCTATTGTCACAACTCCGCGAGGAACTTTTACAGCCAAACCTTATATTTCTATTGGAACCACTCATAGTCTATTCGAAGTTGTTCAAGTCAAAGAAAATGTTTTCCAAGTCGTGAAACTAAAAGATATTACAGAAAAAAAAAGGTTGACTTATAGATCTTATGACGAAGCCTATCTCGTAAAACAATAACCACTTCATACTTTGTAAAAGTCCCGTTAATTCAATTTGGCGGGGCTTTTTACTATTTTCTAAGAACCACCTTATCCGTAGAAATACCTAATCTTAAAATTGGTAATTTTTGCTCTAATCCAAGCAGAGTTATCTAACTACTTTTGGTGTATCAAAAAACGAACACAAGATTCATTATGGATTTTTTAATAAATATTAGTAGCAAGAGATTCTAAAAAACCATGTAATGATGAAAACTCTTCGGAAATTTTAGATAGATAGATTAGTTTTCGATGAGAATCGGAATCGCCTTCCAAAACTGAAAGGCGATTTTTTATTTATTTTTAAATTGATTAATAGCATTTACAGTAAAATCCGACAGAACCAATTGTCCGCTGACCGCCGCTCGCTCGGTTAAGAGATGATCCCAATGCTCTGTCCCTTTCCAAAGAATATTTTTCAGTTCAAACATTGCTTCTGGATTTGAAGCTGCTAATTTCTCTGCAAGAATTTGGATTTCAGCATCCATTTCCTCCGTTGTTTCGTACATATCCTGGAACATATTTTTTTCTCTTGCCCATTCGGCAGAGTAAAATTCAGTTGCATTGATTGCCAGTTGCGCAAAAGCCGAAGTTCCGATTTTCTTTTCTACAACAGGACTGATAACAAAAGGGCCAATTCCGACAGCCAATTCACTTAGTTTTACAGAAGCATTTTCTGTAGCAAAAGTATAATCCGCCGCGCAGGCAATGCCAACGCCTCCACCAACCGCTTTTCCGTGGATTCTGGCGATAATCAGCTTCGGGGATTTTCGCATTGCGTTGATAACATTGGCAAATCCTGAGAAGAATGTTTTCCCGGTTTCGAAATCTTTGATAGAAATCAATTCGTCAAAAGATGCGCCTGCACAAAAAGCTTTCTCGCCACCACTTTTCAGAATAATAACTTTTACCTCATCATTATTGCTAAGGTTGTTAATTTCTTCTACAAGATTCCTAAGTTGTGAACTCGGCATCGAATTGCTTTGAGGATGAAAAAACTCAATTGTTCCGATTCCGTTTTCTATGGTCGATGTTACGTATGCGTTCATTAATAATTAATGTTTACCAAAGTAATTTTAGATTTTTGTATTGATTAAAATTTGAATCTTTAGAAATAATAGTACAATTTTCACAGACAGCTTGGGAAATAATGATTCTATCAAAAGGATCTCTGTGAATAATTTCCAGATTTGACAGCTCAACAATATGATCAAATTCAATTGGTACTAATTGAAAATCATTTTTTAATATTTCGGACTTCAAATCATTTAAGGAAATCTCGAGTGTCAATTTACCTAAGCTAATTTTTATAGCTATTTCCCATATTGAAGCAATGCTTACAAAACATATATTATCAGCATTTTCTATTGCAGACCGTGCATCATCGGAAAGATTTGAATTCCCTTCGAAAAACCAAAGAAGCGTATGGGTGTCCAGCAAATACTTCATTACATATAATCTTTGAAGTCTTCTAAGGGCGAATCAAAATCTTCTGATAGAGAGACTTTACCTTTTAGGCTCCCAAATGTTTTCTTCGGCTTTTTTGGAGTTTTCTCTTTCTTTTTGGTTTTATCTAAAAGAAACTCAATGAAATCCTCTGCTTCTTTTCTGAGAGCTGGCGACAGATTTTCAATTTTTTTATATAATGAAAGAGTTGTCATATTATTTTTATTTTGAATCAAATTTACAAAAAATTATTCCTGATTCAGTTTTTTGACCATTGTCAGAATCGTAGCAATCGCCACAGTTTCTCCGGTCTCGTCATAAACATCCACGAGCCAGCGGACAATTCCTTTGGAGATATCGTCTTCGTCCCGTTTTTCCTGATTGATTTTTTCTTTGCAGGTAAATTTCACACCAATCGTCATTCCAGGATAAACTGGTTTAACAAAGCGGCATTCGTCTAAGCCATAATTCAGTAAAACCGGCCCCTTTCTTGGGTCAACAAATAAACCTGCAGCTCTGCTCAAAATGAAATAACCGTGTGCTACTCTGCCTTCGAATATCGTGCCTTCCAAAGACGTTGCATCCATATGCGCGTAGAAATTATCTCCGGAAACATTAGCAAAATTGGTGATATCAGCTTCCGTCACAGTATGTTTTGCCGTGATGTAAGTTTCACCGATTTTCAGTTCTTCAAAATGTTTTCTGAATGGATGAATATTATCTTCCCATTGTTTTCCGCCATATTGATATTGCTGCGTGATATGCGTCAAAGTCGTTGGCGAACCCTGAATCGCGGTGCGTTGCATATAATGAAGAACACCTCGTTTTCCCCCCATTTCTTCTCCGCCGCCAGCTCTTCCGGGACCTCCGTGAATCAGCATTGGCAATGGTGAACCGTGGCCGGTGCTTTCTTTCGCACAGTCTGAATTGAGAATCAGAATCCGTCCATGCATTGATGCGGCTCCGATGACAAAATCTCTTGCAAAATCATCATCAGCCGTAACAACCGAACAACAAAGTGAACCTTTTCCCATTCTCGCCAGTTCAATCGCTTCTTCCAGATTATTGTATGGAATAATTGTACTGACTGGTCCAAATGCTTCGATATTATGGCAATCTGTATATTTGAAAGGGTCAGAATTAAGGAATAAAATCGGGGAAATAAATGCGCCTTTGTTTTTATCCGCACCTTTTACTTCGAAATTATCCAGATTTCCGAAAACGATTTCCTGGGTTTTGGATAATTCCTTAACTTTCTCAGAAACTTCCTTCACCTGGTCTTTATTAGCCAATGCGCCCATTCTCACACCTTCGACATTCGGGTCGCCGATAATCACGCCGGAAAGTCTTTGTCCAAGTGCAACCTGAACATCTTCCACCAAATTTGTAGGAACTAGTAATCGTCTGACCGCCGTGCATTTTTGTCCGGCTTTAGTCGTCATTTCGCGCAGTGCTTCTTTGATGAACAAATCGAATTCAGCAGTTCCCGGTTTTGCATCTTCACCTAAAACCATCGCATTCAGAGAATCGGCCTCCAAATTAAAAGGAACCGATTCTTCAATAATTTTCGGATGCGCTTTCAGCATTTTTCCCGTAGAAGCCGAACCTGTAAACGTCACAACATCTTCCATTGTCACATTATCCAAAATTCCGTTGGCTGAGCCGCAAATCAATTGAAGACTTCCTTCCGGTAAAATTTGGGAAGCGATGATTTCTTTAACGACAACTTCAGTCAAAAAACTTGTTGCTGTTGCGGGTTTCACAATTGCCGGAACGCCCGCCAAGAGATTCACCGCAATTTTCTCCAACATTCCCCAAACCGGAAAATTAAAGGCGTTAATATGAATCGCAACACCACGTTTAGGTGTGCAAATATGGTGTCCGATAAAAGTTCCTTCTTTAGAAAGCTTCACTGCATCGCCATCGATATAATAAGGTAAGTCCGGAAATTGCCTTCTCAGCGATGCATTCGAGAACAGGTTTCCAATCCCGCCTTCGATATCTACCCAGGAATCGGCTTTGGTTGCACCTGTTGCCCAACTCACTTTGTAGAAAATATCCTTCTTTTCCATCAAATGAAAAGCGAGTTTCTTCAACATCAGCCCTCTTTCCTGAAACGTCATTTTTCTGAGCGCGGGACCGCCGACTTTCCTGGCATAATCCATCATTTCCGCAAAATCCAAACCTTTGGAAGTCGCAGTGGCGACTAATTCTCCATTGATAGCATTATATAAAGCCTGCCCTTCTCCTTCTCCTTTTATCCACCTTCCGAGCGCGTAATTTTCTAGTTGCATTTTTTCTGTATTAAGTATTATGTAAAATGTACAAAGTAGAATGCGTGGTTAAATGTACTTTTTACTTTGTACATTCTACTTTTTACAACTAATTAAACTTTCTCAATAATTACTGCAAAACCCTGCCCCAAACCAACACACATTGTTGCCAGCGCATATTTTTTATTTTGATTTTGTAATTCATACATTGCAGAATTCAGGATTCTTGCGCCACTCATTCCCAGCGGATGCCCAAGCGCAATGGCGCCGCCGTTCGGATTGATTCTATGGTCGTTATCATCTAAATTCCACGCTCTGATGCAGGCTAAACTTTGTGCAGCAAAAGCTTCATTTAATTCAATAATATCAATATCATTGAAAGTCAATCCTGCTTTTTGCAATGCCAATTCTGCTGCTTTTACCGGGCCAATTCCCATAAACTTTGGCTCAACACCGACAACCGCGCTCGAAATGATTCTTGCTTTTGGCGTCAATCCAAATTCTTTAATAGCGTTGTCTGATGCTAATAAGTTTACCGCCGCACCGTCATTCAATCCGGAAGCATTTCCCGCAGTGACTGTTCCATCTTTTTTGAAAGCAGTTCTTAATTTTGACAAGCCTTCCAGAGTAGTGTCATTTTTCGGAAATTCATCTATATCAAAAATCAAATCTTCTCCTTTTCTCTGAGGAATATTAACGGCAACAATTTCCTGTGCCAATCTTCCGTTTTCCTGTGCAGCCTTAGCTTTTTGTTGTGAGTTAAAAGCAAAAAAATCTTGGTCTTCCCGGGAAATATTATCACGCTCTGCCAGGTTTTCAGCAGTTTCGCCCATTGCATCCACACCGTACATTTCCTTCATTTTCGGATTAATGAAACGCCAGCCAAAAGTCGTATCATAGATTTTCGTATCGCCACCAAAAGGACTTTCAGATTTTGAAATCACCAATGGCCCGCGTGTCATATTCTCGACACCGCCTGAAATCATCAAATCAGCATCACCAACTTGAATAGCTCTTGCAGCATTAATCGCTGCCGACAAACCGGAAGCGCAAAGTCGGTTGACCGTTTCGCCGGGAACTCGATAATCCAAACCAGAAAGCAAAGCCGACATTCTTGCAATATTCCGATTGTCTTCACCCGCTTGATTAGCGCAGCCTAAAACAACATCATAGATTCTGCTTTGGTCGATATCCGGGTTTCTTTCCAATAATTTTTTAATGACAAAAGCCGCCATATCATCGGGACGAACAGAAGATAAACTCCCTTTTAATTTTCCGATTGGTGTTCGGACCCCGTCTATTATATATACATTGTTCATTTTTTATGATTGATGAATAATAATCGATAAATAATTCTTATTATTAATTTTAATTGACCACATAGGCACATAGAATTAAGGATGAATTTTTAGAAATTAAGGAGAAATAGTTGCTTTAACTATTTAAACTTTATCAAAAAAACTATGTGTCTATGTGGTTTAAATATTATTTATAAAAGTTTTTATTTTGTTTTACTAAGTTTTTGATGATTGGACTGCATCTGTAACGGTCTTCGTGATAAAAATTATAAAGTCCATCGAGTTCATTCCGGAGATTTTCTAATCCAAATTCATCCGCCCATTTTAATAATCCTTTTGGGTAATTGACACCTTTAATCATTGCCAAATCGATGTCTTCTGCTGAAGCAATTCCAAGGAAATTCGCATCTGCAGCTTCATTCATCAGCATTACCAAAATTCTTTTGAAAATCGATTCTAATAATTCCTGACTCTCATTCGGTTTTGGCTTTTCTGCATTTTGAGAGTAATCATAAAAACCTCTTCCTGTCTTTTTACCGAAAAATCCCGCTTCGAATAATCTTTTTTGTGTGAATGACGGCTTAAATTTCGGGTCGTAGAAGAATTCTTTGAAAACACTTTCTGTTACCCGGTAATTCACATCGTGACCAATAAAATCCATCAATTGAAACGGTCCCATTTTGAAGCCTCCCAGACTTGTCATTGCAAAATCAATGGTTGCGCAATCAGCAATTCCTTCTTCTAAAATTCTAATCGCTTCGCCGTAAAATGGTCTTGCCACACGATTCACAATAAAACCTGGTGTATCTTTTGCAATCACAGGCAATTTATTCCAGCTTTCTACTAAATTCTTCGTTTTTGAAATTAAGTTTTCATCTGTCTGAACGGCAGGAATAATTTCTACCAAAGCCATCAGAGGCGCAGGATTGAAAAAGTGGATTCCAATCACACGACTTGGTTTTTGACAAGCCGACGCAATGGATGCAATAGATAGAGATGAAGTGTTGGTTGCCAGAATGCAATCTTCAGAAACAAGACTTTCCAATTTTTGGAACAAATCTTTTTTAATTTCCAAATCTTCGATAATCGCTTCGATGATTAACTCCGAATCTTTTAGTTCTGATAATTTATCGCTCAGTCGGATATTATCGAAATAAAATTCCGCTTCTTCGTAAGTCAACTTTCCCTTTTCGGCTAATTTTTGGAACTGAGCTTCCAGATTTTTTCCAGCTTTTTCTACGGCAATCGGATTGCTGTCATACAACAAAACCTGATTTCCGGCTGTTGCCAAAACCTGTGCAATTCCACTTCCCATTGCTCCGCTACCGACTATTCCTATTTTCATTTTTTCTGTGAAATGTATTTATGTAAAAAGTAAAATGACTTTTCTATTCTATATTTTTAACGCAAAGTGCGCAAAGTTTTTTTTATTTATTGTTATGCTTTTAAGTTAGCAAAGGCGTAAAACTTAACCAAGAGCTCAAAGATTTTTTCATTAAATCTAACAACTATCAACTAAAAACCAACAACCTACTAATGGCATTTAAAATAATCAAAAGGTTCCTTGCAATCATCGCATTGGTATAATGCTTTGCAGGATGTGGAACCAAACTGGCTTACCAAATGTGTCTGTCTTGAGCCACAAAGCGGACACTCGACCTCATCTGTTTTTGAAAATAATTCATCACTATTTTTGGAATAAACAGGCGGTGCAATGCCATATGCTTTTAGTTTTTGTTTTCCTTCTTCCGTCATCCAATCGGTGGTCCAAGCCGGGCTTAGCCGATTGGTGATTTTAATGTTGTTGTAGCCTTTTTCAATCAGTTTCATTTTAATCGCAACATTAATCATCGATGTTGCCGGACAACCGGAATAAGTCGGTGTTACGACAATTTCGATTTCATCTTCCTGAACATCATTGTGGACTGAAACGATATGTCGCTCCTCCGGAGCTTTTTCTTTCGTTTCGTATTTATTTTCTACAAACTTATCGCTCCTACGGAGCTTGACATCACGGATAATTCCCAAATCCAAAAGATTGAGAACGGGAACTTCCGGGTCGGGAACTTCTTCTAAGATTTGCCAGATATGTTCTTCTGTGACTGTCATTTTTTTTTTTCGCAAAGGCGCAAAAATTAATTTACCAATATATTCTTTAGTCGCCAATACACTTCGACTCCGCTCAGTGTGACATCTCTAATACAATTGTTTCAATTGAAAAGTATCTTGAGCCTTTCGCAAATTTGTTCGCTATTTGCGACTTAAAGCAGTTCTCTATTCACAACTCTTGTGCCTTTGCCTTACTATTCTACCATTCCATATTAAGATAAGTGCGCTGCATCATTTGCATCTCAGCTAAGATGTAACCCATTTTCTCTGTATGTTTACCGTCTTTTCCGCCAGTCAATTGTCTCGATTTGGAAAAATCAACAAAGAGAGTTGCCTCATTCAGGATTTCCAATACTTTGGTTTCCCAGTTGGTTCGGAAGTTCCTTATGTCCGGAATTACATTATTTTCAATTAATTCTAATTCCCAGTTGGTTGGAATAAACATCTCATCTGTAAAATCAATGATGTTTTCAACCGAATTCTGGATTCTGTTGTGACTCTCTTCTGTTCCATCGCCCAGACGAATCACCCATTCGCTACTCCATTTTAAATGATAAGTCACTTCTTTTAATGACTTCTCTGCTATGGAAGCCAATTTCAAATCAGGATGATTTTTGAGTTCACTTAATAATAAATGATGATAGACATCAAAGAAAAACTGTCTCGCAATCGTGTCTCCAAAATGTCCATTCTCCCTTTCAACTAAAAGCAGATTTTTGAATTCTCGTTCGTTTCTCAGGAAAGCCAAATCGTCTTCTGATTTTCCTTCATTCTGAATTTCGGCAGCGTATTGATAATAGTTGGAAGATTCTCCCAACAAATCCAAGGCAATATTGGACATTGCAATATCTTGCTCCAAGACTGGTCCTTTTCCACACCATTCGCATAAACGCTGACCAAGAATCAGGCTGGTGTCGGCGAGATGCAGAATATAATTGAGCCTGTTGTTTTGATTATTTTCCATTTTATGCTTATACTATTTATTTTCAAAAAAATTAATGACCAATGAATTGAATAAGTCAGGTTTTTCTTCGGGCACATAATGGCTTGAATGAGGAATAATTGCTAATTGTCCCTTAGGAATAGATTCAGCAATTTTAACTGTATGTTCAGTTTTTATTTCATCTTTGTCGCCTGCTATTATAAGAGATTGACATTGTATATTTTTTAAATCTTCATATTTAAGATTAGGATACTTTAAATCTAAATTATAAAGATCTATAAGTCTATCATTTTTATAATCTTTATTATTCTTAATTAAATCTGTTAATTCCGCCCTCATATCTTTCAAATAATCATCTTTTATTCCTTCAGGAAAAATATTTGCACCGGAACACGCGATTTTATCTATCATATCTGGATATTTCAAAGCCATTAAAATAGCCAGAATACCACCATCACTCCAACCAAGTATTTTTGTTTTTTTTATATTTAATTTGTCTAAAAATTGTTTTAAATCTTCAACTTGAACATCAAAAGTTAGTTCAACATTTTTATCATAAGTTGATTTCCCTCTTTCTCTACAATCAACAATTATAACTTTATATTTTTTAGAAAAATCTTCAACCTGATTCATAAAAGCACTTATTGATTGTCCATTTCCATGTAACATCAAAACAGGTTCTCCTTCTCCATAAGTTTCATAATAAAGTTTTATTCCGTTACAGTCAACAAATTTTCCGTGAGCCATACTTCCAATAATATTACGACCTTTAATCAATAAGGATTTTTTTCCTTCAAATGGATTTTTTTCAGAAGTTTCAATTGTAAAATTTCTAGAATGAGTATTTTTTCCGGCAACAACACCCTCATCCCAGTTTCTTTCGATTTTCAAACTTTCTTCAAAACCTGAATTCTTTAAAGGAAGAGCTAGCCATTTTTTCGATTTTCCATCATTAATTTCTAATTTAAAATCATCAAAATAAAAATCACCATTATCACTAGCAAATGCTCCAACGTTTAATATTTGCGCATTTTCATCTATTCTTCCATTTATTTCATAGGTTTTCCATTCATTAGTCACCTTTGTTGTATAGTACATATTTTCGAAAAAGCCTTGTTGATGATCGCTCCGATCAATTCTACACCAAATTCCGCAATTATTTCCATTGTCATTTTCTTTTTTCACTTTCGCGGACAGACGGAAATTCCATTTTTCTTTACCTTTTACATCTATTGCCTGTACATAAGATGTCCAGTTTTTAACAATCACTTTATTTTGAGAATTGCTAAAAAAAAATATTAAAAAACAAAAAATTGAAATAATTTTTTTCATAAATAAGCGCATATTACAATTAAAAAGCAATAGATAAAATCATAATGTTTTATTTAGTTTCAGAAATCTGATTGGTTGAATCTCAATGTAAATATCATTACATATTTTTCACCTCTTCCGGAACATGGTAAAACGTTGGATGACGATACACTTTATCTTCCGAAGGTTCGTAAAATGCCTCGGAATCATCGGGATTGGTGGCATGGATGTGTTTTGACTCTACCACCCAAATGCTGACACCTTCCATCCTTCTCGTGTAAACATCGCGAGCATTCTGGATTGCCATTACTGCATCTGCAGCGTGAAGACTACCGACGTGCTTATGATCGAGACCTTGTCTGCTTCTGATAAATACTTCCCAAAGTGGCCATTCTGTATTTTGCATAATATTTCAGATTAGAGACAAAAAGATTAGAGATAATAGACCTTAATCTTTTTGTATATTATTAATTATCTCTCGCAGATTACACAAATTTTGCTGATTTAAAATAAATAATCTGTCAAATTTGCAAAATCAGCGAGAAATAATTTATACTGTTTTTCTGTTTCGTTCTTCTCTTAATTTTCTTTTCTCGTGATAAGCGGTTGCAGCTTCTCTTACCCAAGCCCCGTCATCGAAGGCTTTTTTGCGGGTTTCTATTCTTTCTTTGTTGCAAAGTCCGTTGCCTTTGACCACTTTCCAGAACTCATCCCAATCGATTTCGCCGAATTCGTAATGTCCGGTTTCTTCATTGAATTTCAAATCCGGGTCGGGAATGGTCAGTCCCAGATATTCTGCCTGCGGAACGGAAACATCTACGAAACGCTGTCTCAACTCGTCATTAGTAAAACGTTTGATTCTCCATTTCATTGATAATTCTGTGTTTCCAGAGTCTGCATCTTTTGGTCCGAACATCATCAAAGTCGGCCACCACCAACGGTTGAATGCGTCCTGAGCCATTGCTTTCTGCTCCGGCGAACCTTGAGCTAACTTCATCATCAGCTCGTAACCTTGTCTCTGGTGGAAACTTTCTTCTTTACAAATCCTAACCATCGCTCTGGCGTAAGGTCCGTAAGACGCTCGGCAAAGCGGAACCTGATTCAGAATTGCAGCGCCATCTACCAGCCAGCCGATAGCTCCCATATCTGCCCAAGTCAAAGTCGGATAATTGAAAATACTGGAATATTTGGCTTTTCCGGAATGCAAATCGTTAATCGTTTCATCTCTTGTAACGCCTAAAGTTTCTGCGGCGCAATAGAGATACAGTCCGTGTCCGGCTTCGTCCTGTACTTTTGCTAACAAAATTTTCTTGCGGTTCAAAGTCGGAGCACGTGTAATCCAATTCGCTTCCGGCAGCATCCCGACAATCTCGGAATGGGCGTGCTGAGAAATCTGACGGACCAAAGTTTTTCTGTACGCGTCCGGCATCCAGTCTTTGGGTTCGATACGGATTTCGCTGTCTATTTTATTCTGAAAATGTTCTTCTAAATTGATTTCTGTTGTTTCCATAATGTCTTGGTTTAATGGAATTTATTTAAACGCAAAGTGCGCAAAGATTTTTTTAATCTATTATTATGTTTTTAAGTTCGCAAAGGCGTAAAACTTAGCAACGACTTTCTTTTGTCATTCCGCAGTAATCTAAACCGTTGAGATTCCTACGGAATGACAACCTTTGTGGTTATAGACTTACTTATTTTACACCGAATCTGCAGCCCGACTTGAGCGGAAATCCTTTTTATTTTTTGCAAAAAAATAAAAAGATTGGGAGCGGAAGGCGGATTAAGCTGCCATAATATTATTCTATTTAATATCAAAATTCACAATTGCATAGGGTTGCACCCTATACTGGTTTAAATCGCCATTTTGTGGCTTGTTGGTTTACTTTATATCAAAATTCACAACCACTTCCTCTGAACGTGGATGTGCTTGACAAGACAAAATAAACCCTGCTGCAATCTCGTCCGGTTCGAGAGAATAATTGATGTCCATTTCTATTTCGCCTTTCTCTAATTTGCATTTGCACGTCGCACAAACACCGCCTTTGCAAGCGTAAGGCAAATCGGCGCCGTTTTGTAAAGCTGCATCCAAAATCGTTGGACCGTGATAAGCCAAATCTAACTTCAAAGCCGTTGCATCCAATTTCACAGTGACTTTACTAAAATCATCATTGGATTTATTAACTGCCAGCTCGTGTTCTTTTTTCTTTTCGGCAGAAGCCGCACTGAAGAATAATTCGAAATGAATTTTCTTAGCTTCAACACCGGATTGGATTAAAGTATCTCTCACACTCAGAATCATTTCTTCCGGTCCGCAAAGGAAAACCTCATCGATTTTTTCGGCCGGAATTATATTCCTGAGGAATGATTCCGCTTTCTCAGAATTGATTCTTCCGCTGAACAAGTCAGCATCTGCCACTTCTCGGCTGAGAATGTGATAAATGCTCAATCGTTCCATAAAACGGTTTTTCAAAGCTTCTATTTCTTCTTTGAAAATAATTGTTCCTTTATTCTTGTTTCCGTAAATCAAAATGAATTGGCTTTGAGGCTCGTTTTTCAAAACGGATTTGATAATCGAAATAATAGGTGTTATTCCACTTCCTGCAGCAAAGGCTACATAAGTTTTTTTATTTTCAGGGTTGAGTTCCGTGTAGAATTTCCCCATTGGCGGCATCACTTCCAAAACATCGCCTTCTTTCAGGTTGTCATTCATAAAAGAAGAGAACAAACCTTCTGGAACTTTTTTCACAGCCACTTTCAATTCGTTTTCGTGCGGACTTGCACAAATCGAATAGGAACGACGCAATTCCTCGTTGCCGTTGATTTGCCGGAAAGTCAAATATTGTCCTTGTGTGAATTTGAATTGTTCCGATAATTCCGCTGGAACATCAAAGCTCACAGAAACACAATCGGATGTTTCTTTTTTGACTTTTTTAACTTTTAAAGGGTGAAAAACTACTGACATTTTATTCATTTTTTGAACACAAAGTGCACAAAGATTTTTTTGATATTATTGAAAATATTTTAGGTTCACAAAGGCGTAAAACTTATCAAAGATTCAACCTATATTCTAATTATTTAAGCCGTTCATTAATAAAGTTTTCAAATCTTCTTCCAATTCCTGAGGTGTGATTTCTCGGCTTGGTTTGTACCATAATTCTATCCACCGGATTGAAGATAACATTGTAAAAAGTGCCACAGAAACATTCATTGTTTTGAATTCGCCGTTTTCCATTCCTTGTTCTATGATATTCGCAAAGCTCTTTTCATAGGATTTTCTGATTTGCTTGTATTGATTTTTCTTCTCTTCGGAAAGATATTTCCAGTCGTTATTCGCTACAGAAACTGACGCCGAGTCTTCAATAATCAACTGAACGTGAAGCCCTATAATCGCTCTCAGCTTATCCTGAAAACTTTGATTGGTATTTTCTATTTCCTGTAATTGGGAAATATATTGATTGGCAATTTTGAAACAAATCAATTCCAGAATTTCGTCTTTGGATTTGATATGATTGTACATACTTGCCGCTTCCATTCCCACTTTTTCAGCCAGGTCGCGCATACTAGTTCCGCCGAAACCTTTCTCTTTGAAAAGCTTGGCGGCTTCGGATAAAATCAATTCTTTTTTATTGATTTTTATTTTGTTTGGAATTGTTTGTGTTTCCATATTTTTAACGCAAAGTGCGCAAATATTTTTTTTAACTACTAACTGTTTATAAGTTCGCAAAGGCGCTTACGCTCAGCTAAGATTTACTATAGTTTGGCTTCGATAGTTCGACAAAGCTCACTAAAGCCTAAGCTCAGCGTAACATCTCTAATACCAACCGTTTTTTAGGAACGTGTCAGTCTGAGCCTGTCGAAGACTCATTAATATCTCAACAATTGTTCTATTTCTTTAATTAATTTTTCTGTGTTTGGCAGCATTTCTTTCTCCAATTCGGAATTGATAGGAATTGCGGGTAAATCTTTTGCGCCAACCACTTTTACCGGAGCATCCAGATGTCTGAAACAGTTTTCACTAATTCTCGCAGCTAAACTTTGTGCAAAGCTATTGTTTAAAGGTTCTTCTGTCAAAACAATACAACGGTTATGTTTTTTCACACTTTCGAAAACCCGGTTTTCATCCAAAGGTGCGAGTGTCCTTAAATCGATGATTTCGATTTGATTATCAAATTGTTTCGCAGCATTCGAAGCCCAATAAACGCCCATTCCGTAAGTAATAATTGTTAACGTCGGTTTGTCCTGACGATTGTCACATAATAAAACTTCTCTTGCTTTTCCAAACGGAATGATGTAATCTTCGTCCGGTTCAATGGTTTTCGCTGCTTCGGTTCCTTCGATTTTTGACCAGTAAAGTCCTTTATGCTCCAGCATCACAACCGGATTTGGGTCATAGAAAGCAGCTTTCATCAACCCTTTCAAATCTGCTCCTGTCGAAGGATAAGCGATTTTGATTCCTTTAATATTACCCAAAATACTTTCCACCGAGCTCGAATGATAAGGTCCGCCGCTCCCGTAAGCGCCAGTCGGAACACGCAGAATCATAGAAACCGGCCATTTTCCATTAGACAAATAATAGCTTCTGGAAACTTCGGTAAATAACTGATTCAAACCTGGCCAAATGTAATCTGCGAATTGAACTTCAACAATCGGTTTCAGTCCAACTGCGCTCATTCCAACCGTTGAACCCACGATAAACGCTTCCTGAATCGGTGTGTTGAAAACTCTTTTCTCTCCGAATTGTGCTGCCAATGTAATCGCTTCACGGAAAACACCGCCTAATCTTAATCCAACATCCTGACCATATAATAAGGCTTCCGGATGTTTTTGCATCAATTCTCTAATTGCAAATAACGCACAATCTACCATAACGGTTGGAATTTTTCCGCTTGGAGAACGTTCTCCTTTTTCTTCCGTAACAGGTGTTGGTGCAAAATCGTGTTTGTAAGCATCTTCCGGTTTTGGATCTTCCGCTAAAATGGCGTTTTCAAAATCGGTTCTTACCAAGTTCTGAACTTCTTTTTCAATCGATTCAATTTCAGAATCTTCTATTTTGAACTCTGAAAGTTTATTTCTAAGTTTAATTAATGGGTCATTCTTCGCACATTCTTCCAAATCATCGCGATACCATTCTTTTCTTACACCAGAAGTATGATGATTGAGTAATGGAACTTTGGCGTGAATCAGCATTGGACGTCTTTCTTCACGAATGATTCTGATGCATTCTTTTACCGTTTCATAAGACTTTATAAAATCGGTTCCGTCGATGGTTCTGGTTTCGATGCCGTTGAAACCTTGCATATATTGTGTAATATCCTGCGCACGGATTTCTTTGGCGTTGGCAGAAATGTCCCATTCGTTATCCTGAACGAGATAAAGAATTGGCAATTGTTTAAGCGCTGCCATTTGGAAAGCTTCTGAAACTTCGCCTTCTGTACAACTAGCATCGCCGAGTGAACAAACCGCGATTGGTTTTTGTTCTAGATTTTCATCAATTCCGATTTCTTCTTTGTACTTCATTCCCATTGCAATTCCGGTTGTTGGAATCGCCTGCATTCCTGTTCCGGAACTTTGATGAATCATTTTTGGGAAATCGTCTCTTCGTAAACTTGGATGGGAATAATACGTTCTTCCACCAGAAAATGGGTCTTCTTTTTTTGCTAGCAACTGAAGCATCAATTCATAAGGTGTAAGTCCAACGCCCAACAAAATCGAATCGTCTCTATAATAAGGACTCACAAAATCTTGTGGAAGTAATTGCATCCCTAAAGCCAACTGAATTGCTTCGTGCCCACGGGAAGTAGCGTGAACATATTTTGAAGTAATCTTTTTTTCCTGCTCAAACAAATCGGTCATTGTTTTTGCCGTAAACATCAGTCGATAAGCCGATTTCAACAAATCAGTCAAGCTGGTTTCTTTGTTTAAAAAATGTTTTTCAGTGATTTGCATATTTAAACATTTGACATTCAATCCATTATTCTCAGTTTGGATAATTGAATGTGATTTATTCAAAAATACACTTTTTTATTAAACTAACAAATGTTAGTTAGTTTTAGACTATCATAAATTTGGTTAAATTTGCGCCAGTAAAAATAATAGCCTTATGAAAATTAAATTAACAGTTTTATTGCTAATCGGATTTTTAGCATTTTTAAAATCTCAAGTTGTCAATATTCCTGACGCCAATTTTAAAGCGTATCTTATTAGTAATCCACAGATTAACACCAATAATGACAATCAGATTCAGGTTAGTGAAGCTTCTGCTTTTACAGGAACGATTTCCTGCAATGGAAGAAGCATCATAAATTTGACCGGAATCGAGGCTTTTGTGAACATCACTGGTCTTTCTTTAACGCAAAATCAGGTAACGACTCTTGACATTTCCAAAAATACGTCACTAACATACTTGGATTGCAGCGTAAACCAACTAACGAGTCTGGACGTAAGTAAAAATATTACATTGAAAAATCTATTTTGTTTCAATAATCAATTAACAAATTTAGACATCACTAAAAATATCAATCTGACACAACTTGCTACTTACAAAAATCCTTTAACAACGCTTGATGTAACACAAAATTATGCTCTGCAGACGTTGATTTGTTATGAAAATCAATTAGCAACTTTGGATGTCAGCAAAAATTTAGCTCTGAAAGAATTGTACTGTTACCGAAATCAAATCATCAGTTTGGAATTGAACAACAATTTGCAATTAACTAAACTAGCCTGCGACGAGAATAAACTTGAGTTCTTAGATTTAAGCAAGAATACAGCCTTAACGGATGTTTGGTGCGACCAAAATCTGATAAGAATATTGAATTTGAAAAATGGTCAAAATCCTAAAATTATTAATCTCGACGCTACTAATAACGGAAACGAAACTTGTATCATCGTAGACAATGTTGCCAATGCCTATTCTTACAGCGGCTGGAAAAAAGATGCTACAGCGGGTTACGATTTGTATTGTACTTTAGCTGTGAGCGAAACTTCTAAAAAGGAAATCCTATTATTTCCCAATCCGGCGAAAGACAACCTCACTTTCTCAGAAGAGGTTTCAAATATCAAAATAACAGACCTTTCCGGAAAGATTGTTAAACAAATTTCCAATTCAGAAAAATCCATTAATATTTCAAAACTTGAGAAAGGAACTTACATCATTACTGCAATTTCCAAATCAGGTGACCTGATAAATAAGAAATTTATAAAAGAGTAAATAACGCTTCTAATTATTTAATCCTTTCAGCTTTTGAAAGGATTTTTTGTTTAATATCATTAAAATATCTTCCTCTTCACAAAATAAAAATTTAAATTTTGTAGTTTTGAAGATTAAACAAGATAAATGAAACGCCAAGGTTCAAAACTTTTTAAATATTATTAACAATAACAATTATTGGCGTTCCATCTGACCCTTAAAAAAATATAAATAAGAATAGATGAAAATTAAAATACTTTTTGGAATTGCATTTTGGTCACTTTTGCTATTAGCAGGCTGTAATCGTGATGATATTTCGTTTGAATCGCCAAGTCAATTGTTGCGTTTCTCTACTGATACAGTTTTTTGTGATACAGTTTACAACCAAATGCGTTCGGAAACTTATGCTGTGAAGGTTTATAATAACGAAAATAAAGATGTTCTGATTCCAAGAATTGCTCTAGAAGGCGGAAGCGGTTCGCTTTATAGAATCAATGTAGATGGAAAAGTAGGAACTAGTTTCGAAAATGTAGCGCTTAGAAAAAAAGACAGCCTGTATGTTTTTGTGGAAATTGCACCTGTTGCCAATGCTCCAGAAGCGATTGCTGAAGACAAAGTGGTTTTCAACACACCGGCAGGCGAACAAAAAGTGACGCTTTTCTCAGTAGTTCAGGATGCAGAATATTTTATCCAAACCGGTGAAAATCCTGTGACAATTAATGATAATACAACTTGGACAAAAGATAAAGTAAAAGTGATTTTCGGTAACCTGAATGTCGCCGAAGGTAAAACTTTGACAATGGAAAAAGGAACCAAAGTCTATTTCCGAAAAAACAGCGGAATGAACTTTGAGAAAAATTCCGGATTAATTGTAAAAGGTGATTTGGGAGAAGAAGTGGTTTTCAGAGGCGATAGAAGTGACACAAAGTACGATACACTTCCTGCTAACTGGAACGGCATCAAAATGGAAGAAGGTTCTCTTCTTAATATGAATTATGCCAGAGTTTTTGGTGGAAATGTAGGTCTTCAGCTGAAAAAGAATGATGCAACCATCAACAATTCTATTTTCCACACGTTCCAGAATGTTGGTATTTATGCAATCCACTCGACACAATTTACTGCTAATAATTTGGTAATGAACAATTGTGGTGAAGCTGATATAGCAATTGCAAGCGGTGGAACTTATAATCTTAATTACTGTACACTGGCCAACTACTGGAATCTGAATCCTTCTATGTCGGCTTTAGGAATTTTTGCGACCAATGGCTGGGAAAACGAGAACGGTGAAATAGAAGTGTCCGACCCAACGCTTGTAGTAAATAATTCCATAATTTATGGCGATGTTCCCGATATGATTTCTTTTACTAAAGTTGGAAATAGCGGTAATTTTAATACTACATTTAAAAATTCGTTATTGAAATTCACTTCTAATTCCGGATTAAATCCTGATAATTCCAATATCAGAAATGAAGACCCGAAATTCCAAAATTATTTTACCCACAAAATGAATCTGAGAGTAAAATCTGACTCAAAAGCAAAAGATAATGGGACTCCAAATTATAATTCTATAACATTACAAGATATAGTAAAAACACCAAGACCTTCAAGTAAACCGACAATTGGAGCATATCAATACAAATAATGGAAATCACAACACTCCAAAAACAGGTTGACGAATGGATAAAAACCATCGGCGTCCGCTATTTCAATGAGCTGACGAATATGGCAATGCTGACGGAAGAAGTTGGCGAAGTTGCCAGAATCATCGCAAGAAGATACGGCGAACAATCTGAAAAAGAATCCGATAAATCCAAAGATTTGGGAGAAGAATTGGCTGACGTTCTTTTTGTAACACTTTGTCTGGCCAACCAAACCGGAACAGATTTACAATCGGCATTCAATAAAAAAATGAAAATTAAAACTGATAGAGACAAAGAACGACATCAGAATAACGAAAAATTAAAATAGGTTGGAAGCTGGATGTCCGAAGTCAGAAGTTTTATCAATTCTGACATCTGACATCTGACATCTGACATCTGACATCTGACATCTGACATCTGACATCTGACAAACTATGATTATAAAAAAGTCTGAACTTATAGACGGAAAAAATATACAAATTACCGGTTCGAAAAGTATTTCGAACCGTCTTTTGATTTTAGGGAAACTCTTTGGAAACATTGATATGCTCAATCTTTCCAATTCTCAGGACACTACGTTACTTAAAAAAGCTTTGGAATCGGATTCTGAAGTTATTGACATTCATCACGCTGGAACGGCGATGCGATTTTTGACTTCTTATTATTCGATTTTTGAAGACAGAAAAACCATTTTGACAGGTTCTGACAGGATGAAAAACAGACCAATCAAACCTTTAGTAGATGCGCTTCAATCTCTTGGAGCAGATATTACTTATCTTGAAAAAGAAGGATTTCCACCGTTGCAAATCATCGGAAAAAAATTAGAAAAAAACTCGGTAAAAATTTCGGCTAATGTTTCCAGCCAGTTTTTGACTTCATTAATATTGATTGGAGGAAAATTAGAAGATGGGTTGACATTAGAATTAGAGGGCGAAATTACATCCCGTCCTTATCTGGAAATGACTTTGAAAATCCTTAACGAAATCGGAATCAAATCTCATTTTGCAGAAAACACCATCGAAATTGTTTCTCATTCAGATAATTTCAGAACAGAACATTACGAAGTAGAAAGTGACTGGTCTTCAGCTTCTTATTTCTATTCTTTATCAGCAATAGGCAGAAAATCGATTACTCTGAAAAGTTATCATACGCTTTCCCTGCAAGGTGACAGTGTAATTAAAGAAATCTACTGGAAATATTTCGGAATCAATACCGTTTCAGATTATGCGGAAAATTCGATTTCACTTTTACCGGAACCTGCTTTCGAATATCCGGAATTGATTTCTCTGGACATGAATGATTGTCCTGACATCGCACAAACGCTTTGTGTGACTGCAACGGCTTTGAAAATCCCGTTCGTCATAACAGGACTTCACACTCTGAAAGTGAAAGAAACCGACCGCTTGGTTGCACTTCAAAATGAATTATTGAAACTGGGAGCAAAAACACTTATTACAGTAGAAAAAATCGAATCTTGTGAATTCATAGAACCGGAAGAAAATATTTCCATTGCGACTTACAACGACCATAGAATGGCAATGGCTTTTGCACCGTTTGCTTTGGTTAAAGAACTGAATATCGAAAACGAAGATGTTGTAGAAAAATCTTACCCTGAGTTTTGGGAAGATTTCCAAACTGTAACTCAAGAAACTGAATAATATGTCAAAAGTTATCATCATCACAGGCGCTTCATCCGGAATCGGATTCGCATTGGCAGAATATTTCGGAAAGAAAGGAAACAAAGTTTACGGACTTAGCAGAAAAGTCGTAAGCTCAGACTATTTTGTTTCGATTCCGACCGATGTCACCGAAAAAGAACAAATCGATTACGCCATTTCTGAAATCCTGAAAACAGAAACCAGAATCGATGTTTTGATAAATAACGCCGGAATGGGAATGGTTGGCGCGGTTGAAGATTCTACGAAAGACGATATTACGAAATTGTTCAATCTTAATTTGATTGGTGCAGTTCAGATGATGACAGCTGTTCTTCCAAAAATGCGTGAGCAGAAATCCGGAAAAATCATCAATGTTTCCAGTATCGGCTCCGAAATGGGATTGCCTTTCCGGGGATTCTATTCGGCTTCTAAATCAGCGTTGGACAAAGTGACAGAAGCAATGCGCTACGAAGTTTACCCTTGGAATATCCACGTTTGCTCACTTCATTTAGGTGATATCAAAACTAATATTGCAGAAAACCGTGTCAAAACAAAAGTATCTGAAGCTTATAAAAATGTCTTCGATAAAGTTTATGCATTGATGAATTCCCACGTTGGGGACGGAACAGAACCTTTGGATGTTGCGGTTTACGTTGACCAGCTTTTAGCAAAATCAAAATGGAAAGCGCATTATTATTTCGGGAAATTCGGACAAAAGATTGGTGTTCCTCTCAAATGGATTCTTCCTCAGAACACTTACGAAAATCTGATGAAGAAGTATAATAAAATGGATTGATTTTGTGTTATAACCACAAAGACACTAAGTTTTCACAAAGTTCACAATGAACTTAATAATAGTGTCTTTTGTGTAAATCCTTGTGAACCTTGTGGTTAAAATTGACTATTTTATTACCATTATTTTTTGCTTTTTCTGTGTCTTCGTCAATGCGCAGAAAAAAGAATATTGGCTCATCGATAAAGAAACCAACGCTAAAAAAATCGTATCAGATTCTACAAAAGCAGTGAAATTTCTAGATTCTTTGGCAGAGAATTCTTACTTTTTCACAGAGCTGAAAGACGTCAAAAAAATAGACAACCGGACAGAAATCTACTATGACAAGGGTCCGAATTTCAACAAAGCCAATGTCAAATTTTCTGATTCTTTAGTATCAGATTTAAAGTTTCAGAAAAATGAAATTTACACCAAGAATTTAGACTCACTCAAGAAAAATATCAATCAAAAATACCGGGACAAAGGCTTCGCCTTCAATCGTGTGAAAACCAAATTCCAGAAAATGGAAAACGGAATTCCTTCGGTTAAAATCTCAGTTGTCACCGCTTCCCAAAGAAAAATTGACGGCATCGTTTTCAAAGGTTACACCCGTTTACCGAAACAATTCGTTAAAAACCTTAACAAGCAATATGTTGGTAAAAACTACGATGATAAGAATCTAGTTTCTATAAATCAGTCTCTGCAGAATCATCAGTTTGTCTCGTTGGAAAAACCGCCACAGACATTATTTACCAAAGATTCCACGCAGGTTTTTCTCTTTACTCAAAAACGGAAAACCAATACTTTTGACGGAATGATTGGTTTCGGAAATGATAAAACCGAAAAATTCACAGTCAACGGAACTCTGAATGTTCAGATGAAAAATATGTTCAACAGTTTCGAAAGCATCGGTGTTTACTGGCAGAGAAATCCCGACAAAGGTCAGACTTTCGATATGCAGACCGATATTCCGTACACATTTGGAAGCAAAGTCGGCTTGAATGTCAATGTCAATATCTTTCGTCAGGATTCCACTTTTGCGAATGTCAAATTTTTACCCGCCATTTATTACCACCTTTCACCAAAGCAAAGACTTGGTCTTAAGGGAACTTTTGAATCTTCTGCGATTCTGGATTCACTTTATACGAGCGGTCGGGATTACAGCAAAAAAGGGATTGGACTTTATTATCAATTTCAGGAAGGGAGCGACATTCCGCTATTTATCAACAAAAGTAATATTCGTGTAGAAGCCGATTTTCTGAAGACAACTTACGACGATACGCAGGAAAAATTTGACCAAATCCGATATTTTCTTTTTGCGGAACACAACTTCAATTTGTCGGGAAATCACTTTCTCAATATCAAAGGAGAATCTGCTTTGCTCAGTTCAAAAAACGAATTATCTACAAACGAACTTTTTCGGTTTGGAGGCTGGAATTCGATGCGGGGATTCAATGAGCAGAGTCTCATAAGCGATTTTTACGCATTTGCCGGCGCCGAATATCGTTATCTGGTCAACGACCAAGCCTTTTTCGACCTTTTTGCACAATACGGACAAATGTCCAACAAAGCATTGGGAATCACACCAAAACTCTATAGTGTAGGTTTGGGTTTCAACTTTTTTCTTCCTGTAGGTTTGATGAGTTTTCAGATTTCCAACGGAAACGAAATCGGCAATCCTTTCAAATTCAATGAAATAAAAATTCATTGGGGAATTCTCAGCCGTTTTTAAAATTTTTAGGAGCTTAATCCCGCTTTCCGTTACAATCTTTTGCTTTTCCTTACGTCAAAGAAAAGCAAAGGATTTCCACTACAATCGGGGCTAGGAGTTTGTCATCCAATCATCATTTCTCTGAATATTAATTATTTATCAAATAAATTACGATATTTTCAAATTCCATAAAAATAGCTTAATTTTGCAAAGAAAGTAAAGATGTCTATTCATAACAAAATTGTAGAGACAGCCATCACTTTCGATGACGTGCTTCTAGTCCCTTCTTATTCAGAAGTTTTACCCAATCAGGTTTCCTTAAAATCAAGACTTACAGACAAAATTTCGCTTAATGTTCCGATAGTTTCCGCAGCAATGGATACTGTTACAGAGGCTGATTTGGCAATTGCGCTGGCAAGAGTTGGCGGTCTTGGATTCATTCACAAAAATATGACAATTGCCGAGCAGGCGTCACAAGTTAACAGCGTAAAACGTTCCGAAAACGGAATGATTGCCGACCCGGTAACTTTGTCAAAAGACCATACTTTGGCAGAAGCTAAAGAGCTGATGGCAAAATATAAAATTTCCGGGCTTCCTGTCGTTGACAAAAACAATTACCTTATCGGAATTATTACCAATCGTGATGTGAAATATCAGGAAAACCTAGAGGTTAAGGTGGAAGATATTATGACGAAAGAAAACCTTATCACTTCTGATAAAACCACGAACCTAGAAACAGCAAAAGAAATCTTGCTTAAGAATCGTATCGAAAAACTTCCAATCGTTGATAAGAAAAATAAACTTGTCGGATTAATTACGATTAAAGATATCGACAATCAATTAGAATATCCGAATGCCAACAAAGACAAAAACGGAAGACTGATCGTAGGAGCCGGAGTTGGCGTTGGCGAAGACACGATTGAAAGAATCACTGCATTAGTGAAAGCCGGTGTTGACATTGTTGCCATCGATTCTGCTCACGGACACTCGAAAGGTGTTTTGGATAAAATCTCTGAAATCAGAAAAACATTTCCAGACTTAGATATTGTTGGCGGAAATATCGTCACAGCTGATGCGGCTAAAGATTTGATAAAAGCAGGAGCTAATGTCCTGAAAGTGGGTGTTGGTCCGGGTTCAATCTGTACCACCAGAGTGGTTGCCGGTGTCGGCGTTCCTCAATTGTCAGCCATCTACAACGTCTACGAATTTGCTAAAAAGAAAAATGTAGCGGTTATCGCTGATGGCGGAATCAAATTATCCGGAGATATTGTAAAAGCCATTGCCAGTGGAGCCGGTGCTGTAATGCTTGGTTCTCTTTTAGCTGGAACCGATGAAGCTCCGGGAGAAGAAATTATTTTCCAGGGAAGAAAATTCAAATCCTATCAAGGAATGGGTTCTCTTTCTGCAATGAAACGTGGTGGAAAAGAAAGATATTTCCAAAGTGAAGCTAAGAAATTTGTACCGGAAGGCATCGAAGGTAGGGTTCCTCACAAAGGAAAACTGGAAGATGTGATTTTCCAATTGACCGGAGGCCTTCGTGCAGGAATGGGTTATTGTGGAGCAAAAGACATTGAAGCGTTGCAAAAAGATTCAAAACTAGTAATGATAACAGGAAGTGGTTTGAAAGAATCCCATCCACACGATGTGATTATTACGCAAGAAGCTCCGAATTACTCTTTGTAAAATAATTAAATTCAAAATAGAGAAGGCTGCAAAAATTTGCAGCCTTTCTCTATTTATAAACAAAGTTCTATTTTTTGATGAATTTCAGACTGTGAGATTGTCCATCAGAATTAATGATTTTCAGAATATAAATTCCTTTTGTAAGCTTTGAGACGTCAAGTCGGGTCTGGAAACCGGTTTTCAAAACTTCTTGTCCTGCCATATTGGTAATCAACATATTTTTCGCACTTTCGATTCCAGAAACATTTATAAAATCTGTAACAGGATTCGGGAACATTTGTATTTTACCTTTTGAAAGGTCTCCAACAGCAAGTGTTGTTGTATGTACATCTCCGGTCATTGTAGAATTATTGGATGTAAGATTCCCTCCGCAACCATTTTCTGTAACTGCAGTATTCTCTACCCAAGAACCTACCGAATTGCTCGGCGGATTAGGCGCAACATTATTTCCTGTCGAATTGTAATAGATCAAATAAGGCGCAACAAAATCACCATTGCCAGAATCTGCCAAAAATTCCCATCGGGTCTGTGCATTGTTCCATTGTATTTTGAATTCACAAGTTCCTAGGCCGCCACAGGACTGGGCTCCATCTACAGGTGTTGTAATGTAGATCTTTTTTCCACTTCCATCTATGCCCGTATTGTTAAAGACAAAATTCTGATCATCAAATAGATTATGACATCCATTGAATGTGATGGTTTGCGCAGAGGTCATGCCAAATGCAAATCCTACTGTTATTATAAAGTACAGTTTTTTCATGATCTCTAGATTTAGTTTTGTGAAGGAAATACGCCTTGAAGTGCTATGATGCATTTGAAAGTAACATACGGCTGAATATTAGTGTGAGGTTGTGATCCTCCGACCGAACTCAGTACACCACTATTCATGGCTACTGTACCATTAGCGGTACTGGTGTACTCCTTGTCCAGAACCTTTGTGTCTGCAGGCAAATTACCTTCTGGTGATGTTTTATTTCCTGCTGATGTTACAGCATTGACCAAATGGTTATGTGCTGGCATTTCATTAATTGTTAAAGTATGAGCTTCCTCACCACCATATTGACCTAAAGTATAAGTGGAATTATTACTGATAAGAACCCTGCTTTGGATATTTGGTAACTGAAAAGTGGTCTGCCCATTACCGCCATAAGTTGTTCCCAACAAAGAAAACAATGCTTGGTTTTGACTTATTGATAGTGTCTGTCCATTGCACTCTGCCCAACCTTTGGGAGCATAGTTAAATGAAACATATAGTATCTGACCAAGGAAAGGTTGACCATCTCCCTGAGCCTTTATTCCATTAGAAGCGAATCCCAAAAGGATGAACATTAATAAAGTATAATTTTTCATGATGATTGAAGTATTAATTTTAAAAGTTACGGACGATGCGATGGAAAGATACCTTGTAGCGCAATAATACACTTCAAGGTTCCATATGGCTGCATATTATTATGAGGTTGGCCGCCGCCAGAAATACCTATCATCTGAGGAGCCATTGTTGTATTGGCATTGGCATCAGAATATTCTGGGTCACCGGCTTTGGTGTCTGCGTGAAAGTTGCCCGATGGAATATTTTGGTTTCCTTCTATTTTTACAGCATTTGCAATATGCGAATGTGATGGCATTTCTGTGGAAAGCAATGTAACACTAGCCGAGCCATTGGCAGTTCCTACCGGATAATTCTCACTATCACCCATGACAGTTCTACCACGCATATCTGGTAGTGCAAAATTTGTAGATCCATTACCACCGAACTGCGTACCCAGGAGTGAGAACAAAGCTGTATTCTGTGCTATTGGTAATAGTTGACCTTCACAAGGCGCCCAATTTTTTGGTGTAAAAGTATAAGGTACCCACATGATCTGCCCGATAAAAGGAGTAGATTGCGCAGATACTTTGAGAGACAAAATCACTAGACAAAATAAGATTGAGATTTTAAATCTTTTCATGATGTTAATGTTTTAAAATTAATTCTGTGATGGAAACACACCATACAATGAAATAACACATTTCATAGACAAAGTTGGCATCATGTTATCATGTGGCTGATTACCCCCTGAAGCCGTGATCATACCCGGTTTCATCACAACTTTGGAAGCGCTGTCTGTAGAATTGGAATATTCTTTATCCAAAATCTTTGTATTCGCCGGGATTCCATTAGTTGGAGAATTTTGACTACCGTCCGCCGTACTTGCCAAAACAGAGTGACTGTGATTTGGCAACTGATTCGTAGTCAAAGTAACAGATTCTACACCGGCGCTTTGCCCTATTACATAAGGACTAAGACCAGTGCCTTGACCATCATCGATAATCACCTTTCCTTTTGCATTGGGAACTGCAAATGTGGATTCTCCATCTCCCCCATATGTTGTACCTATCAGTATAAAAAGGACTTCATATTCTGAAATTGGTAAAAGAGAACCATCACACTCATGCCATCCATTTGGAGTAAAATTATAGGGAACAAACATGATCTGACCCACGAAGGGCTGCTGTGCTTTCAGTAAACTTGAAAAAGAAAAGCTTACCATGATAAAAGCTAAAATAGAAAGTTTTTTCATAAGTATTGTTTTTACCAAATTTAACAAAAAAACAAACTACAATAATTTATTTTTTTCTGATTATTAGGATTTTACATAATTTTGGCATTGACCTTTACATTGTTAAAATCTATTTTGGACTTGTTTTTACAGGTTAATAAAAAAAATAATATTTGCCTTTGAAAATAGCAATTTTCATTAAAGATTTTCTAAATTTGCAACTTAGTTCTATCGCGTGAAAAAGTCCACATTTTTATCTCTTTTATTTATATCATTTTTTGTCATCGGTACACTTTCCTTCACTTCAAGCAAGAGAGTAATAGCCGTTATTTTCAATAAGGAAATGACGAAAATAGATTTGCTGAGTTTGCAGAAAAATCTAAAAGAAAAGAACATCATTTTGGTTTTCAATAAGATGAAGTTTACAAAAAACAGATTGAGTTATATCGACTTCAGTATCGATTTTGGGGATGGATTTTCCGGGACTTCCAAATCTGAGATTACAAAATCGAAAGAAATCGGCTTTATGCGAGATTATAATGATGATGCCAAGCAACCTTTTGTAGTAGGTAATTTAAAATAAAACAAGCTTCCAATTCTGGAAGCTTTTCTTTTATGTATTATTCTTATGATTTTGTTTTGTTTCTTTCTTGATTTTGAGGTCATCTTCAAAATCGTCAATCCGATAATCTGTCAGTGAGTTTCCTTTTGAAATTTTTTCTTTAGAATACAGCCTGAATTCATTTTCTGTCTTTTCCAAAAGATAGTCGTAAGGTCCAACCGAAGAAATTAGTTTAATCAAAACCGGTGAAATTTCCAGACAAACAAACAGTCCCATAATGAAACTCGCAGCTAAAGCAATGATGGCAGAATTTTTCCCTAATTCATCCAATGCCTGTAATCTCGCCGCAAAACCGTTGAATTTATCTTCAATACCCTCGGTTGATTTTCTTTCGGTTTCAAGATTAGAATAAACTTTAGAAATTTCTGTATCCAGGTATTGCAATCTCGGCTGCATTTGCTTTTGGTAATTTTCCAGATCAGCACGTTTTTGCTCTTTCAGTTCAGCTTTTCTTTTGGCGTTAGTTCCATAACCTACTTTTCCGCTGGTTAAACCGGATTGTTTTCCAAGAATTTCTTTCTCCAATTCCACAGAAGCAGAATCGTAAGCCATCTGATAATTCTTAATCTGATTCTGGATTTGTTTCTTTTCTGAATCAAACGGTCCGGATTGTTGCAAAATCCTTCCGCTCATTTCTGCCTGCAATTGCTTTTTGTTTCTTTGAATAATGGTGTTCAGTTGTTTATTAACCTCTTTTTCAAAGATTTTCAGTTCCAATGGTTTTGAAATAATGATTCCGAGAAATGTTGCTAAAATCAAACGCGGAATGGTCATCAAGATTTGATTCCACCAGGTTCCGGTTTTCTTGATTGAGGAAACAATATACCTATCAAGATTGAAAATCATTAATCCCCAAAGAATTCCAAATCCGACAGAAACCCAAATATCATCAAAGACTGTGAACATCGCATAACCCGCTGACAATGTTGCAAAAATTGCAGTAAACAAAACAATCCCTCCGATTCCGGCAAACTTGTTCCATTCGGAAGGTGACTTTTTCAGCAAATGAATATTCCCTCCGGAACAAATCATCAGAAAATGCTGAAACCAATTCATTTTATGAGTATTAGTATTTTTCATCTATCATATCTATCGTTTTTTAAAGGTCAAATGGAATGTTAGCATTTCATTTATTTAAAATTCATCATAATATGTATTTTAAAACGTTAATTTGTTACAAATAGTATTATGTAAAACCAAATAGCGAAAACTATACCAAAAGAAATTAGAAAATAATAATAAAAAGAGCCTCCTTAAATGGAAGCTCTAAAAGAATAGGAGAACTTAATCTCCTGTATTTACAGTTACTTTCACGCCTGCACCGCCTGATTTTTCATCTTCATCCAGATTCACTTTTGCTGGTTGAGACTTGAAATCATGGACATTGTTTTTAACGTTTCGATCAATCAGTTTGGCGTAAGGATCAATTCCAGCTTGCAAAGGTTCTTCATTTACATAGAAAGTAAAGGTCTTTTCCGGTTTATCCATTTTCACTTTTTGGAAGACAAGTTCCTTACCTTCCGGAAATTGTTTAGATTTTATACCGAAAACGGCAATATCAATATAATCAGCAACTGGAACTTTCTTAGATTTTCCCTTTCCGTCAACTCGGTATTTAGCGCTTCCAACAGTAAGCTTCACTTCATATTTTCCTCCTGCTTTTTTGTAAGAAAGGTTTTTTACATAGTTTTCGTAAAGTGTGATATTTTCAAACATATCTTTTACCAGGTATTGCAAACTATCAGGTGTTTCTTTCTTCAAAAGATTTATAAATTCTACGGAATTGGTGTAAGGTGGTTCCTGAAATTTGGTTTGATCTAAATATTTTTTCAAAATCGAATTCAGTTTTGCTTCACCCAAATAATCTTTGAGTGCATACATCACAACACTTCCTTTATTATAATGAATGTAACTCTGATTTTCAACAAACATCAAGGGCATTTCGTTTTTGGTTTCACGGGTTCTGCCACGCAAATATTTATCGAGTTCATAACTCAGGAATTTTTTCATCGCAGGTGCTCCGTACTCGTGTTCCATTACCATTAAAGCAGAATATTGAGAAAAGGTTTCCGACATCAAAACACTTCCCTGAACATTTCCGCCAATCACTTGATGCGCCCACCATTGATGTCCTACTTCATGTGCAGTAACATAAAAAGGGAGATCGATTTTTTCCGGTTTATCCAGCTCTACTTTTGTTAAGAATCCGATTTCTTCTGAATAAGGAATGGTGTTTGGGAAAGATTGAGCAAAAGAGGCGTATCTCGGGAACTCAATAATCCGAACTTGTTTGTGCTGATATGGTCCAAAATTTTTGGTGTAATAATCCAAACTTTTTTGGGTGGAAGCAATCATTCTATCAAGATTATATTCGTGTCCTTTTTGGTAATAGATTTCGATATTCACATTGTTCCATTTGGATTTTTTAACTTGGTAATCAGCTGACAAGAATGCATAAAAATTCAGAATCGGAGAATCCATTTTGTAAGTAAAATACCTTCTTCCATTTTCTTTCCATTCTTTTTGAAGATACCCCGGAGCAATCGCAATCTGATTATCATTTGTAGAAATCTGCGTTTGAAATCTAATCCAATCCGAATCATTAGAAATATAATTGTTCATTCTCGCTTTCTGGTCATTCACTTTTGCCATTCTTGGCTTTGGCTTCAAACCGTATTTTTTACGGGCGTCATTTTCAGAAAGTTCGGAATCAGAATCATATCCTAATCCCGGTAAGTTATCAGAATTAAAGAAGGTTCCATTCTTTACAATATCCGTCACTACATCCGAATTAGAAAAACCTTTTGGTGCGAATGTGTAATTAAAATCAAGCTTAATAGAATCTCCCGGCAATAATGGCTGATTCAGCTTAATCAATTTCAGTCCTATTTTTTCATTATTAAAAATCTCTTTTCCGGAACGCTCCAATTCCATCTTTCTGTAAGAATAATTTCCATCCAGATTATTAGGAAACTTAATAATTATACTATCAACAGGATGCTGATGTTTGTTCTTAATATAAAACTCTCCATCTACGGTCCATGATTGTTTATCCGGAAAAAGGTCAATTTTCAAATCGGAAGAAACAATTCTGGGCTGGTCTATTTTTTCTAAATATTTATATTTTTTCTCATAATCTACACGCATTTTTTCAATCTCTACATCGGTGTAAGATTTGTTGAGAATATGAGTATTATAATAAATAAAACCACCTATTCCAATCGTACAAAACAGAAATAAAAATAATCCAATTGTATGTTTTACTTTGAACGAGGTTTTGGATAAACGATATTTTTTTATCAATCCTTTTTCTTTTCCTCTAGGGAAAACCAACAGTGCAACGAACAACAAGAAAATGACCATGAAAATCCAATAGGATTTTACAATCGTATAACTATACAAAATTTGTCCAAATCCATTGAGGTCAGAGTAAGGAAGTTGTGGTCCATTGGAATTGAAACTGTACAGAATATCTCTCATTTCTAAATAATTGTATAGAATCGGAAGAAGGATAACAGGTACTATTACCAAGAAAAATCCAAAAAACTTATTGTTTACAACAAATTGAACAAACAAGCAAAACCCGATAAGAACCAAATAATAAGGAAGATGATAGAGGTCAAATTTCAAATATGTTAATGGTTCTATTGTGTAAAAACCCTTATACAATTGGATAGCAATACAGATAAAATTCGAAAATAACTGCATGATGACAACCATCCAAACCATTCCCAAAAACTTGGAAAACATCAGATTAAAATTCGAAACTGTACTTACACCTATAAGCTCATCAATCTTATTTTCGCGTTCTCTCCAAACGATATTTCCAGAGAAAAAAATGATGAGGAGAAGTAAAAAAAATGACAATCCTTCTTCCGCCAGCTCTGCCATCAAAAAAGTGACAGGAATGGACTCTGCATCGTACATAGACTTCATATAATTTGAAATCACAATCATTAGAACACCAAAAATAAATGCAATAATGCCAAAAAACGGTGTATAAATAATGCGTTTCATTTCAAAAAAAGATAGATAGAAAAGCTCTTTCAGTTTTGCCATCCAATTAAAATCCTTTTGAACATTCAGTATTTCTTCTAATGATTTATGAGACTGGGCGTAAACTTCTTCGGACAAAGATTTTTTTCTTCCAAATAATGAAAATGGTTGTAGGAATTGATTAAATTCAAATTTAAAGTAAGTAAAAGCAACACAAATAATTGCAATTCCTAACCAAAGCAAACGATTGTAAAGCAAAATTCCTGAGAGAGGAACCATATTTTCGTTCTGTTCGTAGGCTGTCCAATATTCAGTCAATTGTTTTAAAGCATAATTCCCAAAAGGGTCAATCAATGATGCCAAGTTTTTATTTTCGATATCTGACAGAATGCTATCACTTAAAATCGAAAGTAATAACAGAATAACACAGAAAAGATAGGAAGCCAGTGTACTTCTGGTCAATGTTGTTAATGCAAAAAATATCGAACCGATAATCAGTGTATTAGCTACCGTGAAGATTAAGAACGGCCAAAGATAATTAAGCAAATGTATTGGCCCCATTTGTGGTGTTCCCAATCCGTAAAGAGAACCCAGGAAATAGCCTAATAATAGTCCACAAAAAACATAGATAGAAATTAGATAATTGGCGATAAATCTTCCGAAAAAATAACCCGATTTTGTAATCGGTGTCGTGTACAAAAGTCCATGAAAGTTATAGGCATAATCTTTTTGGATTGCAGTTGCCATAATGGAAATCATCATAATCCCATTGATAAGAACCATAATGTTACCACTCATCCCAATGATAATTCTGGAAATCGCTAACGATGAGTTCTTGATAAGAATAGAATCCGAAGTAGAAGTGTCAAATGCTCCGGTAGAAGCCAATCCAATTAAAATTCCTAAAGCCAGAAAGACCATGAAATAAATCTGTGTGCTCCACTTCTTGAACCCTGTTTTGAGTTCGAATGAAAATAATTCTTTAAACATGGGCAATAGATTTTGTAGTAATAGTCGAGAAATAGACATCTTCCAGATTAGATTCTACGGAAATGAAACCTGTATCAGGTTGTGATTCTGCAAATACACGAATTTCCACTTTACCATCGGAAACGTGTGTAGAAATAACATGGAACTGGGATTTAGCCTCATCAACTTCGGATTTTTCGATGAGTTTTTTCCAGATTTTTCCTTGGAAATCTTCTATTACACCTTTTGGCGTTCCGTCCAAAATAATCTGACCTTGATTCTGGACAACTACCCTATTACAAAGATTCTTAACATCATCTACAATATGGGTAGAAAGAATAACAATTGTATTTTCACCAATTTCACTCAATAGATTATGGAAACGGTTTCTCTCCATAGGATCGAGACCGGCAGTCGGCTCATCAACAATAATCAATTTTGGATTCCCAAGAAGTGCCTGTGCAATCCCAAACCGTTGGCGCATACCGCCAGAATATTCGCTGACATTTCTTTTTCTGGCTTCGAAAAGATTGGTTTGATGAAGAAGTCCATCCACAATTTCTCTGCGTTCGTTCTTATTAGAAATTCCTTTGAGAATAGCAAAATGATTGAGCAGTTCTGCAGCATTCACTTTTGGGTAAAAGCCAAAATCCTGAGGAAGATAACCCAATATTTTCCTGAGTTCCTCTTTCTGAGTCAATGCATTCAAATCTCCCAAGAATATCTCTCCCGAATCCGGAGCCTGCAATCCGGCAATGGTTCTCATTAATGATGATTTTCCGGCGCCGTTGGGCCCTAGCAATCCAAACATCCCTTTTCCAATGGTAAGGTTCACATTGTCCAAAGCTTTCAAACCATTTCCGTAGGTTTTGCTAATGCTATTTATTCTCAATTCCATAGTTATTTTTTTAATTATTATAATTTTATTAGACGATTGGTAATATTATTTGTTACAAAACATCAGGGAAAATAAAGAATATGGATAGAATCCGTACAGAATCGCATAACATAGTTTATTAATTATGACCTATATATATTCAAAGCTTCAAAATTAAATTGATGCAAAACATTTTGAGGTACTATATTTGATAATAGATTCAAAAATATTTTATGAAAAACTTATTGTTTTGTTTAGGAATAATAGCTCTTCTATCTTCGTGCAAATCAACCATTAATCCAGACACTCTCCCTAAACCTCTTCCGCAAAGACCAACAGAAAATCCAGATAACGGAAACCTGACACAACAGGAAGCAGAAGAAATGCAAAATTTGAAATCAGAAATTCTTGCATTATCTCAAAGTGAAAAATGCACGAATGCTGCTGATTGGAAATCTATTGGATTGGGCGTAAAAGCTTGTGGCGGACCTGTAGAATATATTGCTTATTCTAATAAAATTAATGAAGCTAAGTTCTTGGAAAAAGTTAATCTCTATAATCAGAAATCTGCGGATTATAACAAGAAATATAATTTGGTTTCAGATTGCATGTTGGTAATGCAACCTGAAAGTATCGTTTGCGAAAACGAAAAACCTGTTTTCAAATAGGTTATAAATTCTCTGTCGGAATTCGATTTTTCTCTAATTCAGAATCTCTGTAAAGTTTTTCCTTGCTCCATTTAGCGTGCTTGGAAGGAACAATTTTATGCCCCATTTTGTAAGCATAAATTTTCGTGAATTCTGCTCCGAAAAATACGAGCTGACAAGAATAATTAATCCACATCATCAGCAAAATCACAGTTCCCGCTGCTCCGAAAATAGAAGTCGGTTTCGAAACATCAAAGTAGAAACTCATCAGCATTTTCCCAATATTGAAAAG
This sequence comes from Chryseobacterium sp., assembly GCA_003248755.1. Classification (GTDB taxonomy): domain Bacteria; phylum Bacteroidota; class Bacteroidia; order Flavobacteriales; family Weeksellaceae; genus Epilithonimonas. The sequence goes on from QFQW01000028.1 coordinate 42,288, forward strand.
CACGGCTGTTACAATTGCACCAATCCAAACGGATTTCCATTTGATTTCAACATCCGGCAAAACTTTGAACATCAATGCAAATAAAACTGTAACAATCGCCAATCCAAGAATAAAATTGGTCACCTGAACAATTACATAAGTTTCCAGTCCAAAATATCTTGTAATCCATTGATTAGCCAAACCAATAACAGAAGAAAGCAACATACTTGTCAAAAGAAGAAACGCGATAATCAAAATCATTCCGAGGGAATTAGCTCTATCAAGAATAAACTTTTGCCAGGCTTTTTTGGGCGCCGCTTCTACATCCCAAAGATTATTGAGCGTACTTTGCATCTGGAAAAACAAACTGGTTGCACCAAACACCAAAGTTCCGACGCCAAGCGCTTTCATCCAGAAATTCTGTTTGTCAATCATCGCACTTGCAATAATATCCTGAATACTTTTTGCTCCGTCGTAACCCATTATTCCCTGGAGTTGTCGTCGGATTTCGCCATTCACAGCTTCTTCGCCGAAAAAATGTCCGGTAACCCAAATAATGATGATAAGCAAACCCGGCAGGGAAAATATCGCATTGTAAGCCATACTTGCACTTTCTTTGGAAGCCGAAGATGACATCCACTCGTTGAAAGTGTCTTTTAAAATTTCCCAAAAAGATTTAAGCTTATTCATAGTCTAAATTTCTTTGGGAAATCCAATCTTTATACCAACTTAGTCTTCTTTGTACCAGCCGGAGTATTTAACATAATTATTTGCGATTCTATTAATCTCGCCTTCAATCAAGACTTGGGAGACATCCTTCACCTTTTTTGCAGGAACACCTGCCCAGACCTCTCCTTCTCGGATATGAGTATTTGCAACCACAACAGCACCAGCAGCAACTATAGAATTACTTTCCACAAGACAGTCATCCATCACAATTGCACCCATTCCAATCAGAACATTATCCTGAATCGTACAAGCATGTACAATTGCATTATGCCCGATAGAAACATTATTCCCAATAATGGTCGGGCTTTTCTGATACGTACAATGAACCATCACATTATCCTGAATATTCACTTTATCACCCATTCTGATATAGTTGACATCACCTCTCAAAACCGCATTATACCAAATGCTGCAATCTTTTCCCATCACAACATCGCCAATAATCACCGCAGTTTCCGCTACAAAAGTATTCTCTCCAAGTTGAGGCGTTTTGCCTAAAAGTTCTCTGATAATTGCCATATTTTTTATAATTGATAATTAATAAATGATAATTGATTCTGAAAATATTTTATTTAAAACTAGTAAGTTTTTTCTAAATTGAACTTTTTTCGATTTCAATTTTTCTCTAAAGTGACTTAAGTGTTTTAAACAAAGTAATTCTTTGGACGCCTTTATCCGCCTGTAGCTACCGATGAGTCTGCTCAAGTCGGGGC
>QFQW01000029.1 GCA_003248755.1 Chryseobacterium sp.
AAAATATGGAAAACCGTATTAATGCTATCAACGGAACAATTATTTTTGACACAGAAACCAATAATCTATTGAAAATCAATATTTCATTTCCAGTCTAAAATAACACTTATGTTTACAAAAATCCTTATCGCCGAAGATTACGAAAGTTCCAATATATCTGTCCAAAAAACTTTGGAAGACCTCAAAATTCCAGCCCCAAAATATGTCAACTATTGTGATGACGCACTTAGCAGAATCAAAATGAGTTTACAGGAAAACAATCCTTTCGAACTTCTGATCACAGACCTTTCCTTTGATGAAGACCACAGAGAACAGAATCTCAAAAATGGACAGCAACTTATTTCTGCCGTAAGAGAACTTCAGCCAAATCTGAAAGTTATCGTTTTCTCTGTTGAAAAAAAGGAAGTTATTATCGAGAAACTTTTTACAGAACAAAAAATCAACGGTTTTGTGAAAAAAGGCAGAGAAGATGTCAAAGATTTGAAAAAAGCAATAAGAGCCGTTTACAATAATGAAAAATATATCTCTTATGATTTGAAAACGAACAGTCCCGAAAGAAATTCTTTCGAGTTTTCAGAATATGACACTTTACTTGTTTCTTTATTAGCCAATGGCATTCTTCTTAAAAACATTCCTGATCATCTTAAAGAAAATAATATCAAGCCGTCCAGTATGAGTGCAGTTGAAAAAAGATTAAAAGATATTAAAGAATCACTCGATATCAATAGTAACGAACAGCTTATTGCTTTCTGCAAGGACTTCGGGATTATCTAATCTTCTGTAATAATTACTTTTATTTAAAAACTTTCAAAATCATTTGAAAGTTTTTTGTTTTTACGGATTTCCGTAAAAAAATAATATCAGGCAGAAGTACTTTTGGATTGTTAAACAAATAAATAACAATGGGAAAATTCATCATCACAAAAAGAAAAGACGGAGAATATCAATTCAATCTCAAAGCCGGTAACGGAGAGATCATCCTTACAAGTGAAGGTTATGCAGCAAAATCCGGATGTAAAAACGGAATAGAATCCGTACGGGTCAATTCCCAAATCGACTCCAGATTTGAGAGAAGAACTTCTATGAATGATAAAGATTACTTTGTTCTGAAAGCCGGAAATGGAGAAATAATCGGTAAAAGCCAATTATACTCAGCAAAGCAAGGAATGGAAAACGGAATCTCTTCTGTAAAAGAAAATGCTCCGGCGGCAGAAACTATTGACGAAACAATCTAACTGATAACCATGGAACTCAAATTAAAACTTGAACAACTGCATCAACGAGTGAATGGGCTCAAGGACCAAATCCAAACCGAGGAAGCTACGAAAACTGCTTTCGTAATGCCTTTTATTCAGATTCTTGGCTATGATATTTTCAATCCTACAGAAGTGATTCCCGAATTCATTGCTGATATCGGAACCAAGAAAGGAGAAAAAGTTGATTTCGTCATCAAGAAAGATGATGAACATATTCTCATTATAGAATGCAAAAACTGGAAAGAAAATGCAGACGCTCATAATTCCCAGCTTCATCGCTATTATCATGTTTCCAAAGCGAGATTCGGAGTTCTGACCAACGGTATTGTTTACAATTTCTATACTGACCTGGAAAAACCAAACATTATGGACGAGAAGCCTTTCTTCACCATCAATCTTGATGATTTGAAGGATAGCTCTATCAAAGTTCTTGAGAGTTTTACAAAATCAGGTTATAATCTGGAATCGATTTTAGACTCTGCAGAAGCATTAAAGTACATCAAAGCTGTCAGAAAGGAATTCGAAAAAGAAATCGAAAATCCTTCCGATGAATTAGTGAGACTATTGGTTAACCGTTTTTTCGAAAGACCGCTTACAGCAAACAGAATGATTTCTTTTAAAGACTATACAAAAAGAGCTTTGAGCCTCTCCATTTCCGAATCCATCAGTTCTCGTTTAAAATCTGCTCTGGTCATCAATGATAATATAGAAATCGAAAAAACAACTGTACCCAATCCAAATATTGACCAGAATAATGACACTCCAAAAATCACTACAACAGATGAGGAATTAGAAGCTTTTCAAATTGTAAAAGCCATTTTGAGAGAGAAAATCTCAGCAGAGAGAATTGCATATAGAGATACGCAGTCTTATTTCGGAATTTTGCTGGATGATAATAATAGAAAACCGATTTGTAGATTTCATTTCGGAGCCAGCAGAAAATTGATAGAATTATTCCATAACGGGAAAGATTCCGGAGAGAAAATAAATCTTGATTCTCTTGATGACATCTATAAGCACAGAGACGAACTTCATAAAACCATTGAAAATTATAATTAACATGAGAAATATTTTGCTTTTAGTTTCAAGTATATTTTTAATGACATTATCATTGTTTTCCTTTTCAAAAAATGAAAATAATGGGCATAACGGAAGATGTACCGGCTCTGCTTACTGCTCAGCCTGTTCCAATTGTTCCAGATGTGGACATTGTAGCGTTGGTGGAACTTGTGGCGTTTGTAGTGGTCGTAAATCCGAAAAATCTATCGAACCCGATAGTTATTCAAAAAAATCAAATACTACTAAGTCTCAACAAAATAATAAAAAAAGTCAATCACAAAAATCTCCAAATGTATTTGATGATTCTAATATTATTAAAGTTACATCATCTGTCCGAACCACAAATATTTTTGAAAAACCATCTTTCCAGTCAAAAGTAATAGAAAACGTTTCTAAAAATACAGAATTAATTCAGCTTTCAAAATTGAATTCTTGGTGTAAAGTAAAAATTAAAGAAAGTGAAAAAACAGGATATGTTTATTATAAGGATGTCAAATGATTATCCACATTTTAAAAACTGCACTATTATTTACTCCTGTAGTTTTAGGCGGATTGATTTACATTATTTTTAGAACCGATAGACTTATAATGTTTCATTGGTTTGAATATTTGAATCTATCTGATGAAATTAATACGATTAAGAGCTTAAAAAATATTCTTTCGCTTCCTGATTGGTTTATTTATAGTCTACCAGATGGTCTTTGGATATTCTCATACATCCATATTTCCTTAGAAATATGGAAATTCTCAATTACCCGACAAAATATTTTCTGGATTTTCAGTATTCCTATAACAGCAATTGCATCAGAAATTTTTCAACTTTTTAAAATTATTCCCGGAACCTTTGACTTAGTTGACATTATATTCTACTTGATTGGAATTGCTCTCCCATTTATAAAAATTTTAAATACAACATATATGAAAAACATTAAACAAATCATTTCAGCAGGTCTTTTTCTATTTTTCTTACTAGTCGCTTTTGGAAGTATGGATGATAAGAAAACGAAAGATTCATCTTATCAAAGCCTTAATTCTTATGAAACCCCTGATGTTCATCCTCAGGAAATAGAAGCACAAAATACAGATCCGAAAAAGGATGCTATAATCATCAAATTAAAGGCAAAGGCAAAACAAGACTGGCCCAACGATTATTCTACTCAGGAATATTGGATTAATCAGCAGATTGAAGCGTACGATTATATGGAAACTATAGAAGATAATCCTATAAAAAAACAAGCTCAAAGAGACTGGCCTTTGGATTTTAGCACTCAGAAATACTGGTATGAACAACAAGTTGAAGCTAAAAATAGGATAGAATAAATTATTCTAATAATAGTCATTAAAAACTAAACATTATGAATTTAAAGAAATTTTTAAACGAAGAACAAGACCCCAAGGCTGTAGAAAAGCTTCTGGAAAGAATCAAAAGCCTTCTTACTTCTCAGGAGTTTGTAGAATATATTGCTGTTCAGAAAAAGCCAGCTCTCAATCTATCGCCGGACTGCATTGCCCTCACTAACAGAAGAATTATTTTCTGCCGACCAAAAACATTTGGATTTTCGATGGATTTTCAAGATTACAGTTGGATAGATGTTGCTGATTGTCATATCAAAGAAAGGATTATTGGCGCTACTTTTATGATGAGAACTACAAGAAATTTCACCAATATGATGGATTATCTCCCAAAAGCTCAGGCAAGAAAGCTCTATCAATACGCTCAGGAAATCGAGGAACAAATGAGAGGTGTAAGAAGAGAAAAAGAGCTTGAGGTCCGAAGAGCTTCAGCAGGAGGTGTCACCGTAAATAATGCGACGCCAATTATTACGCATCCTCAACAATTTCATCATCAGCCACCAGCGTTGCAGATAGAAAATGAAGATCCATTTGCTCTCTTGCAAAAATTAAAAGGATTAATGGAAAACGGCATCATTTCGCCTGAAGAATTCGAAATTAAAAAAAATGAAATCTTATCAAGAGTTTAATATTATGAAATCAAAATCTACTACTGTATTGCTCGCTTTTTTCCTGGGAGGAATAGGCGTTCACAGATTCTATTTGGGACAGAACATTCTTGGATTGCTTTATCTTTTGTTCTGCTGGACTTTTATACCTGCATTGATTGCGCTTTTCGATTTCTTCATTTTCATTTTTATGTCAGAAGCTAGTTTTAATTATAAATATAATATCCGGACAGGATTTTAAAATCAGAAAAGATGAAGCCATTTCTCTCCCTCTGTGCGATATGTTGTTTCATTGGTATTTTCAAACTTCCTATAGAATATTATACTTTTCTTAGAATTCTTATTTCTGTTGGAGCTCTAATTATTTTATATAATACTTTAAGTTCCAAACAGCTTTATTTCAGTATAATTTTCTTAATCATTCTCATTCTTTTCAATCCCGTTTTTCCCATTTATTTATACCGGAAAAATTTATGGATTCCTATTGATATCATTACAGGAATACTATTTCTGCTAATTACTTTTATTGAAAAAAAGGAACAAAATAAAGAAGAAGAAATTACCGAAGAAACTTCTGAGCAAATTACATATCAAAGATCTCATTCACGAGATAGAATTGTTAATCCTAGAAAATCAAAAGAAGAATAAAACGATGGAAAATATTCAAATTACAGAAAATCTTAAAGCTCATTTTTTAAGGCTTTATCAGATGGCGATCTGCGATGATTATTTCAGTGCTTTAGAACTGAAAATGCTATATAAATGTGCTGAAGAAAGAGGTATTTCCTCTAAAAATTTGGACGAAATCCTTTTAAATCCAATTAATAAATCCTTAGTTCCACAAACGCTTGAAGAAAAAATCGATTATCTCTACGATCTCACAGTAATGATTTGGGCAGACGGAATTATTTCTCCAAATGAATATTCTGCATTGGAAAAATATGTTCTAATGTTTGATTTCTTGGAAGAAAATGTAACAGCAATTGTCGACTATCTCACTGAAGCCGTAAAAATCGGAAAGAATAAAAGTGAAATTTTACATGAATTAAAAAACTAAACCCTATGGACACTACAAGTATAAAGAACATTTTTAAATTAAAATCTGTTCCAATAGAACAAAAACAAGAACAGCTTCCGAAAATTGAAATAAACCCTAATGAAGAATCTGTTGAAGAAAGTAGAAAAAGAACCTATCACGAATCCGGATACAGAGATAGTTCTAGAACTAGCGGAAACCATTCTACTCTTTCAATATGTCTAGATGCGGTCTATTCAAAATTCCAGAATGAAGAGAAAGAAATGGTCGAAAAACAACAGAAATTAAAAGAGGCTTACATCAATGAACAAAAGAACAAGGAAACAGAAACAAAAGCTTTAGCTGTTGCTTTGGAAACAAAGGAAGAACAATTGAAAAAGAAAAATTTAGAAATTGAAAACCATCAAAATCAAATTGACACTTTAAAAGCAGAAATTATAGATTTACCGAGAAATCCTGATAAATATAATGTAAAAGCCACAAGAGGAGCATCTGCAAAATTTTGGATTGGATTTATGCTTTTGATTCCCATAACTTTATATTTAGGAACATTCTACATTTCAACCTCTTACTCAGCTTTTTTCAAAAACTTTGACACACAAAGTACAATTATTCAAAGTGTTTTTGACGCACAAGCATTCAACAAAGCATGGAGTGAAGGACCTATTAATGGTGCATTTGTTACATTAATTCCTTTTGTATTTCTCGGGCTGGGATTTTTAATTCACATGTTTGGAGAAAATAAGTCTAAAATAAATTATATAAAACTGGCTTTGCTATTTATTATCACTTTTATTTTCGACTCCATTTTAGCATATCAAATTGAATGGAGACTATACGACCTAAACAAAACTTTCAATTCACCAGACTTTGATCTTAAAATAGCTTTTACAAGAATTGAATTTTGGGGAATCATCTTTGCAGGATTTATTGTTTACATTATCTGGGGATTAGTTTTTGACTTTGTAATGAAAGAACATAGAGAAAAAGACAAGATTAAAAACGAGCAGCAGATCAGACAAAAGAATGTCCTCTTCATTTTAGAAAAAATCAATGTTTTGAGAAAAGAAATAGAAGAAAACATTGCAAACATAGGAGTAACAAAAGAACAAATTATCAAAACTAAAGGAAGAATAGAAGAACTTCAAAACATTATTGATGGTGTGATTATTCCGACTAAAGATTACAAATTGTATGCATCCGAATATGTTCAAGGGTGGATAACTTTCATTGGGGAAAAAATTGCAGTTTCAAAAACAGAAAAACAAACAATGATTGATAGCTGTATTGAAACTTACAATACAAATCTTGAAAATGTGGGTGCCAATTCAGTCAATCAAAACTTGATTTATTTATCATCTTTATAAATTACATATTATGAAAAAAATATTTTATCTGTTAATGATGACATCTGTAATTTCTTGCTGTAAAACTCAACCAGTCCCTTGTACAAATTGCCCCTCTGAAATTGATTCAAACAATATCAACGTCAGTATTTTAATCGATCTATCAGACAGAATTGATCCGAAAAAAAATCCCAATCCAACAATGGAATATTTCCAACGAGATACAGAATATATCAAAGCAATAGAAAAAGGATTTCTAGATCATATCAAATCAAAAAAAATCATTACTTACGATGATCAGATACAGGTTTTCTTCAATCCGGAACCTTCCAATCCGAAGATGAATGACCTGACAAAAGAGCTTAAAGTTTCCTTTGACAAAAATACCCGCAAAGATCACTTTGCTTCTGTTGAAAAAAAATATTCCGAATTACCCTTGAACATCTATCAATCGGCTATTCATGACGGACATTACGTAGGTTCTGACATTTGGGAGTTTTTTAAAAATAAAGTCAATGATTATTGCATCAAAAACGATAGAAGAAACATCCTTTTCATCTTGACTGATGGATATATGTATCATGAGAACACAAAATTTGAAGAAGAAAATAAAACTTCTTATCTAACCACCAGATTAATAAGATCAAACAATCTTTCGACTTCTAATTTTAAAGACATGATCGAAAAAAACAAATTCGGTTTTGTCAAAGCCAACGATAATCTGAGTAATCTTGAAGTAATTGTCCTTGGAATTAATCCAGAAAAAGGCAATCCTTTTGAAGAAGCAGTAATAAAAGCATACTGGGAAAACTGGTTTAAAGAAATGAAGATCAAAAAATTTCAAATAAAATCGGCGGATCTTCCAAGCAATCTTGAACCTGTGATCAAACAATTCATTTTGAATCAATAAAACTAAAAAAGCTCAGAATAATCTGAGCTTTTATCTATTTCTTTTTGGTCTTTATTTTCTTGACCTGTTCTTTTATGAATGGATATTTCTGTTGCATATCCTTGCTAAGCGTTGAATCCAATTCCAAAGCTTTCTCTAGTTTTGCAATTCCCTCTGAATCATTTTTCAGATTGAAATAACAGTTGCTCAACTGATAATACAACTCTGCTCTAGGATGAGCTTTCAAAGCTTTCTCCAGAACAGTGACAGCTTCTTCATATTCTCCAATAAGCATCAGAACTTCGGAGTAGGCATACCAATTGTAAAATCTTGTTGGTTCTGATTCTATAAGTTTTTTCAAACAAGTAAGACTTTCTTCGTACTCTCCACAGGTAATGTAAAGAAATGCTAACCGCTTTTGGTATTCTAAATTTCCTTCGTTCAAAGCAACAGCTTCCTGAGCAAAATAAAGTGCCTCTTTTGGATTTCCCATATCTTCATAGATTTGAGATTGTTCCATCATAGCCAAATAAAACTGAGGATCTTCTCTCAATGATTTTTGGAATGATGTCAAAGCAGGAACCAATTTTTTAGCCTCCTTGTAACACAACCCAATTTTATAGAAAGTAAATGCTTTCGTGTATTCTAGATCCAGCATTTCCTCATAGACAGCAATTGCCTTATCCCATTCACTCATTGCTTCGTAACAAGCCGCTTTATTAGCATAAACACCAACTGCCCCTGAGTTGATCGCCAAGATATAATCGAATCCTCTTATAGCCTCGTCATAATTTTTCTTATTGAAGAAAAACTGTCCATACTCGTACCAAGCTGTCTCGGAGAAAGGAAATTTGTCTAAATATTGATTCAAGAAATCCAAAGCTTCCTGTGGACGATTGAGCTTATTGTAACATACCATTACATTTTCTAAAGAATAATCGTCATAAGGATCATGTTCCAAAGCCGAAGTATAATGTTTCAGCGCATTAAATGGATCGTCCAGATTGACATATTCATCCGCAACGAAGTTGTGAAGAAAATTCTCCTCTTCTTGCAATTCCAATGCTTTCAAGCAATATTCTATCGATTTCTTCGGATTTCCCAGGTTAGAATAATATTTGGCGCAACAAACCAGAAAGTCTGTCTCTTCCAAAGACGACTGATGTAACTCATCAATCAGTTCTTTGGCTTTTGTGTAACGCTCCAATTCCAGAAAAACTTCCAGTTGTTTCGTTTTTACTTCTAATGAGTTTGGATGGATCTTCAAAGCATGGTTTACGGCCATTTCTGCATAACTGAAATCCCCCAACTCCAAGTAATAAATAATGATCTCTACATATTCCTCTGTATCGAAATAGAATTCTTCATTATTCTCTATCATTTCCTCGAACTTTTTAGCAAGTTCGTTTTCAAAAAATTCTTCCAATATATGTGTGATTTAGATTTGAGATTCAGCTCCGCTCAGAATGGTCTCTGCCCATGTGAGGTCTGTAAATGAATTACAATTGCCCGGTCTTAAATCTTCTTTTATAAAGTTAATCAATTTTATTCTGAAAATAAGTCAACTACATGTTATAACTTATTAACATTAATCGTTTTTCTGTTCAGAATATATTGTAGTCAAAAACATACCAAACGATTTTTCTAAGCCGGTAATATCACCTGATTTTAAGTTCACACCTCCGTAGATACTATCGTTGCTACGGATTTTGAAATTTGACAAAGAAAAGTACAACGGCTGTTGTCCAGATTTTCCTGCCAATTTTACCGTAGATCCCAGCAATTTCCTGGTAGAAACTGTCACAACTTCATTATCAACTAGTTTAATTTTTAAATAATGTCTTGGTTCAATCTCCAAAGTCTTATTATTGATGGTAATTTTTTGCTTTTTATCGGAGGATGAAACCAAATAAGCTACATTCTCTTCGCTGGAAATATCGCCTGTTTTGGTATAATACAGATTCAGGATATAATAAGCCGGATCAAATTTTTGGAAAGTCCCGTCCACATTTTCAATAGGCTTAAGAGAAAATGTATTGGCACCAACCTGTTTAGCTTTTTTATAAATCTCACCAAAAATTTTGATGTCATCATTTGAAAAACCATTAACCAAAATCTCGCCAAGAAATTCTGATTTTACAGTTTCTGATATTTTATAAAAAAACTTGTCCTTGTTTTCATTTATCCTATCTACTTTGTTAAGTGTAATACTCTGAAGATAAAACAACTGAAAACAAAAAAAACTTATTAAGAATAATATTCTATGCATTCGTTAATTTTAAGATTTCTACACAATCTCTCAAACTGCTTTCCCAATATTTTGGCTCAATATGATAATCCTTCTCGATTTTATCAAGAGACATTGTACTTCTTTTCGGACGTTTTGCAGGTGTTGGAAATTCCTCTGTAGTGATTGCTTTTAATATAACGGAAGAACCGGAGAATTCTTTTATCTTATTTGCAAAATCGAACCAAGTCGTTTCCGGATAATTGGAAAAATGATAGATCCCAAAAGTTTTATTTTTTGATTCTATAATATTCATAACAGCTTCTGCAAGGTCATTTGCATTAGTTGGCTGTCCAAACTGATCTGCAACAATACCTAGCTCATCTTTAACTTCGAACAGATGCAGCATCGTTTTCACAAAATTTTTATTAAACTCAGAATATAACCACGATGTTCTGAGAATAACTGTTTCGGGATTATTTTCTAACGCTGATTCTTCCCCTTTCCTTTTCGACGCTCCATAAACACCAATTGGATTGGTAAAATCATCTTCCGAATAGCTTAAATTAGTTTCTCCATCAAAAACATAATCTGTTGAAACGTGAATCAAAATTGCATTATTATCTTTACAAATTTCAGCTAAATCTGCAACACCATCTGCATTGATAGCAAACGCTCTTTCTTCTTCTTTCTCAGCCAAATCTACCGCTGTATAAGCAGAAGCATTGATCACGAAATCTGGTTGATATTCTTCAAAGGCTTTTTCAATTTGATCTTTATTTGTAATATCAAGGACATCAGAGCCTGTAAAATTGAAATCAAACTGGTCATGATATTTTGGTGCTAATTTTTGCAGACAATGCCCCAACTGCCCATTTCCGCCAACAACTAATATTCTTTTCATCTTATTTTGTTTTATTCAGGATTCTTAAATAATCAACTCTTTCTTTAAAAGTTTTGTGTTCGATTTCAACCAGAAACTGAACAAATTGTGTTAACGTTGTTTCCGGCATTTTCTCCGCTCTTCTGGTTTTCATATTGAAATAAATAACTGTCAACCAAAATACGGCATGAACGATACCTTTCTCATCTTTCATCAAAAGTTCAACTACTGCTGTTAAATCATCAACGAAAATAGTCTTACTAGTGATTTCTACTATTGAGTTATATCTAACTTCCTTAAGGTAAGCAATTTCGTTTTGAATCGTTACCCATGTACAACCTGTCTCTCGGGTATATTGCTCATAAGTAAAACCATAGTTTTGCTCAACATGGTCTTCTCTTGCATTCAGCATATACTCGAGATATTTTACATTATTGAGATGTCCGATTGGATCGCAGTCTGCAAATCTGATTCGAACAGTAGAAGAAAATTCTTTTTCCATAATGCAAAAATAAAAAAACCGCTCCATAAAAGAGCGGTTTTATGATTTATTAAGAATATCTTACAATCCTAATTCTTTCTTAACAGCCGGAGTTGCATCTGTACCTGCTTTGTACAGTAAAGCCGGACTAGAAGAATCGAATACATACTCGTATCCGGCAGCTTTTGATACTTTAGTAATAGCATCATTGATCTTTTTCTCAATTGGAGCTAGACCCGCATCTCTTTTCTCAGCAATATCTTTTTGGGCAGCAGCATACAATTGTTGCAAGTTATCCTGAAGTTTTTGAACTTCCTGGCTTCTTTGCTCATTGATAGCCTGAGTTTGTTTAGGTGCTTCATCTTGGTATTTTTTCATTAAATCCTGAAGAGATTTGCCTTGCTTTTCCAATTCACCTTGCTTTGCTGTTTGCAGATTTTGCAATTGTTGATCCAAAGATTTCATTTCCGGCATAGTTGTGAAAATTCCATTTACATCTACATATGCTAATTTCTGTGCATTTGCAAATCCGGAAGCAAAAATCATTACAACGGCAACTAGTAATACATTTAGTTTGTTCATTTTAAAAAGTTATGTTATTTAATATTAATTTATTTACTCTTGACTTCAGCTTCTACAGCAGAAAATCTTTTTTGCATTTTGGATTGTGGTGTTATTTTATCTCCTGCTTTTCCTTTTCCAGGACCTACTCCCGGAAGTGTTTTCCCTTTAGTTTCTTCAGCATTTGGCAATGTTTTGACCAATAAGCTTAGAACGGCATCGGTGTAGTCATATCTCTTATCTAGAAAAAGGACATTGTTGGTTGTTTTATCCAAAACTATGCCCAAGTTATTTTTTGTTGATACGGTTTTAATAGCATTCCAAATCTGATCTTGATAAGGTTTTGTAAGATTAGAACGTAATTGATTAATCTCACCATTTGTCCCGAATCTTGCACCAATCGTATTCCGAATGCCTGCCTCCAGATCTGTAATTTCTTTTTCTCTTAATTTTAACTGATCTCCTACAAGTAAAACTTTTTCATTTTCAAAAGCTTCTTTTTTTCTTTCATATTCAGCTTGTAGTTTTTGAATATCGTTTTGCCATTGCGATACTTGTGCATTAAGTCTGCTTTCTGCTTCTTTGTATTGAGGAAGCTTGCCTAATATATAATTTGTATCTACAACTCCTATCTTTTGTGCATTGATATTTGTGAGCGTAAAAAGAAATGTTACAATTAATGCTATTTTTTTCATCTGTCAAAAATAATACTTTATTTTTTATAATGGTTGGTTCATTAGGAAGTGTGTTTGCCATCCGGAAGGTTCTGAACTTCCTAATGTTTTATCAAATCCATATGCAAAGTCAAATCCAATAAGACCAAATGCTGACATTGACACTCTAATACCAATACCTGCGGATCTTTTAAGTTTGAAAGGATTGTAAGTCCCAAAGCTATTCCATGCATTACCAGCTTCAACAAATGTTAATGCGAATATCTTCGCTGTTTGGTTCATAGAGATAGGATATCTTAACTCTGCTGCAAATCTATTATAAATTGTAGCTCCTCCATAAGGTGTTATATCATATGTTGATGAAGAACTGAATCCTGTAGAGGATGCATTTTCATAACCTCTCAACGGAACTAATTCTCTACCATCAAATCTACCATTGAACAAGCCTACACCTCCAACATAATATCTCTCGAAAGGTGGTGGACCCAGCTCTTTACTATAACCATTCAAGAATCCCATTTCTCCAGTTGTTCTAAGGACCAATTTCCCTATAACTTCATTATAGAAATCGGCTTTTAATTTCACTTTATAAAATTCCATCCACTTATACTTGTCAAGAGTACTCATCGTCGAGTAATCTTTTTTCTCAAACAGAGAATATGGTGGAGTGAATTTCAATGAAGCTTCTATGTTAGAACCATAAGTTGGAAAAATCGGATCCAAACCTGCTGAGTTTCTACTCAAACCAATATTGAAGCTGAAAGATTTTGTACTTCCATAATATTCCAATGCATCTCCAAAGTAGAACGGATAATTACTGAAATCATAACTCTGAAATTGTATCCCTGTATAAAGAGAGAAATAATCATCCGGCCATTTCAGCGATCTTGAAAGACCTGCTGTTACGGAGAATATATTCATCTTCTGATCTCCTGTTGAATAGGAATAATTAACATTAGAATAGTTCACTCCAACACTTAAAGACGTAGGTCTTGTTCCAAACACCCAAGGTTCTGTAAATGAAACTCCATAATTCCTAAAATATTGTCCTGCTTGTGCCTGAAGTGATAAAGTTTGACCATCACCTTGAGGAACCGGCTTGAAATCTTTGAATTTCAAAAAGTTTCTCAAAGAAAAATTATTAAATGTCAATCCAAGTGTTCCGATGAAAGACCCACCTCCATAACCGGCTTGCAACTGAACCTGAGAAGATCCCTTCTCCACAAGTGTCCAGTGCATGTTAACAGTGTTATCTTGCGGATTCGGTTTCACATCTGTTCCAATTTGTTGAGGATCAAAAAACTGCATCCCCGCCAATTCAAAATAAGTTCTTTTGATATCGGACTTCGCAAACAATGTTCCCGGCTTCGTTCTCAAAGCTCTAAGTATAACATGGTCATGTGTTGTTGTATTTCCAGACCAAGTTACACGGTTCCAAGTTGCTTTTTCTCCTTCGTTGATTCTGATTTCCAAATTAATAGAATCTCCTTTTACCGATTTTTCAATTGGTGTGACATTCGAGAACAGGAAGCCGTTATTCATATAGATGGATTTAAGGTCGGAATCGTCTTCTTTTCCACCATCTTCTCCAACTTTTTTGTTGAATCCAACTGCATCATATATATCTCCTGTCTTGTATCCTAAAA
The DNA here is from genome assembly GCA_003248755.1 of Chryseobacterium sp. Classification (GTDB taxonomy): domain Bacteria; phylum Bacteroidota; class Bacteroidia; order Flavobacteriales; family Weeksellaceae; genus Epilithonimonas. The sequence continues at coordinate 14,020 of QFQW01000029.1, forward strand.
TCTTCTGTAAAAATTCTGTAGTGAAGGTTGTATTTCCAATAAAATTGATATCACCGATATAATATTTTTTACCTTCATTAAGTTTTACATTAATATTATATCCTTTCTCGTTTCTAGAAACAGAATCAGACACGATTGTTGCATCCCTGAATCCTAAAGAGTTATAATAGCTTATTAAGCTTTTCTTGTCCTCGTCATATTTATCCTGAACAAATTTTGAAGGTTTGAAGATTCCTTTTATGAATCTTTTTTGCTTAGTATTTTTAAAACCGTTTTTTCTAAGTTTTCTGTCCGAGATTTGCTCGTTTCCATCAAACTCGATTTTATCGATTTTAACTTTTTTACCCTTTTCTACTTCAATTGTCCAATCGACAAGATTATTATCATTTCCATTTGCTTTCTCTTGAATATTAATTTTTGCATCGGCAAAACCTTTTGTAATGTATTCTTGAGGAATTTTATTCTGAAGACTGGAAATCAAATTGTTATTGATTTTTGTTCCGGGTTTCAGATTATTTTCTTTAATCAGCTTTTCATTTTTGGACTTTCCAATTCCTTTTCCGGTAAATTTAACCTCGCCAAGTTCTTTAAGATCTTGTAATTGGAATTGTAAAATCACATTTTGTCCTTCGACATCCTGAACGTAGACTTCAACTTTTGAAAACGATTGTGTTTCCCAAAGCTTTTTGACAGCATTGCTGACTCTCTGCCCCGGAATTTCTAACTTCTCTCCCTTCACAAGTCCTGTGAAACGCAAAATTTGAGCTGGTGTATATCTTTTTACCCCATCTACAACAATATCTTTCAAGATATACTCTCCGTTTTGGTTCCCTACAAGCTCTGTGCTTTCTGCATTGTTACCCTGAGTAACAACTTGTGCGTGAAAAAACGCAGAAGCTGCTAAAAAAATAATGGGTATAAATCTTAATTTCATTCTTATTGAAGTTCTCTTTTCTAAATATGTTGTTTTATGAAAGAAGCTGTTCACTGGTCATTCCGTACCTTCTCTCTTTATTTTGATAATCTATTATACATTGGAAAAACGTATCCTTGGTAAAGTCCGGCCAAAGTACATCTAAAAATTGTAATTCAGCATATGCAATTTGCCAAAGTAGAAAATTACTGATTCTAATTTCGCCACTGGTTCTAATCATTAGATCTACTTGTGGAAAATCTTTTGTATATAAGTGATTCTCAAACATTCTTTCGTCAATATCCTCAACATCAATTTTCCCTTCTTTTACATCTTGACTTATTTCTTTTACAGCCTTCAATATTTCTTTCTGTGAACCATAGCTCAATGCAAGAATAAGATTGCCGTTAGTATTATTTTTAGTCAGTTCTACAACATTTAGCAATTGATCTTTCACTAGATCCGGTAATCTGGCAATATCACCAATTACGTGCATTCTCAATCCTTTTGTGAAAATCTCTTCTGCTTCTAACAATAATGTTTCTGATAACAATGTCATCAATGTATCTACTTCATCTTTTGGACGATTCCAATTTTCTGATGAAAAAGTATAAAGAGTAAGATAAGGAATGTGAATCTCGTTGCAGGCATTGATAGCATTACGTACAGCATTGATAGCATTCTTGTGTCCAAAGGTTCTTTCTTCTCCCCTAGATTTTGCCCATCTTCCATTTCCGTCCATAATAACTGCAACATGTTTGGGCAACTTGTCTTTATCTATAAGCCTTTTTAAGTCTTCCATAATCACTATTTACAATAACATGGTGGTCTTCCGAAAGAATAGGATAAAATTATTGATGCTGTATTAACCCAATCTTTCGAATTTGGATTACCTACATTCCTTTGTTCTATAAAACCTTGTACAATAGCCTGTGTCTGAGCATCATTAAGATTGCTATGCACATTGACATCTTTCTCTTTCAGTACGCTATAATCTACCTGATCCGAGAATGTTGGACGGAACGTGAATTCCCCCGACAATGCCCAATTGTAATTAAATTTGTATTTTAGCCCTACTCCAAAAGGCAGTCCCATTGTAAATGTTTTATCTTTTTTATAACTTACTCCAACGTTTGTTGCAGACTTTATTGAAAGTTGTGCCTGTATAGAATTCATATACAACCCGGACAAACCGGCGAAGATATATGGACTAATCATGCTAACCTGCTCGTCATTAACAGGGAGAAAATTATATTCGAAAAGTAAATCGGCAGACATAATGGAATTGGTCCCCCAAAGCTGTCTCATTCTTCTATAATTCTCTTTAGCATATCTATCATCAAACTGTATATTATTAAATCCTACATTGAGTCTGACTGTTTGATAGGGATTAAAATTCATACGATACATTATTCCTCCATAAAAAGGAAGTCCGTAATCTGATATACTGCCAATGGGTTTTTGCAAAATATAGTTTGTTTTACCTATATCTCCTACCAGGTTACTCATACCCAACTGCACTCCTATCTCATGTCTTTGAGCTTTGACAAAACTCAAAAAACAAAATAATGCGATAAAGGTATAAGTTAACTCTTTCTTCATTTTCAATATACTGAAACGTCTACTATTCAAAAATTTGGTGCAAATATAAAACATTTTTAGTTTAAGGAACTTCTTAAAGTTTAGTTAAATAAAATCAAAATAATATAATTTATTGTTATAAAAACGAACTTATTGTCAAAATAGTCTATAAAAAAACAAAAGCCTTTATAAAAAGGCTTCTATTTTTTGTTAAAAAACATTTTAAGCTTATTTCTTATTTTAATTATAGTAGGCTCTTTATAATTTTTGTCTTCATCAAAATAACCATAGCCGTATCCATAACCGTATCCGTATCCATACCCATAACCGTATCCGTACCCATAACCTTGCTTCACAGAAAAATCATTATAAACTAATCCCAGATTGGCGACTTCCTTATTAAAATATTTTTCAGTAATCATCCTAAGCATATGCTTTTCCGTATATTCATGACGAACCACATAAATAGTGGTATCTGCTTTTTTGATTAGCTCAAAAGAATCCGCAACCAAACCAACCGGAGGCGAGTCTATAATTACATATTCGTAAATCTCTTTTAGTCTTTCTATGAATTTCATATTATTATCACTCATCAACAATTCTGAAGGGTTTGGCGGAATTGGTCCAGACGTTATTACATCAAGACCCATAATGCTTGTATGATTAATAATTTCATCCAGTTCTACTTGTCCTGTAAGATAATTCGAAATACCGTTTTTGTTATTAATTTTAAAATCGCCAAAAATCTTTGGCTTTCTAAGGTCCATTCCCAAAAGAACTGCTTTTTTTCCACTCAAACCTAAAACCGAAGCAATATTAATAGAAACATAAGTTTTGCCTTCTCCGCTGATGGAGGATGTCACCAAGATGACTTTACTTTTTTGTTCTTCATTGAACAAGAACCTCAAATTTGCTCTTACAGCTCTGAAAGCTTCCGATATAGATGATTTTGGTTCCTCTAAAACGGTCAGATTACTTTCATAATTGTTGTGTCCAATAACTCCCAACAAAGGAATTTTTGTTGCGGTAAGCAATTCTTTGAGATTTCTAATTTTGTTATCCAGCAATTCTCCTAGGAGAAGAAACAGAATAGGAATAAGCAATAACCCTCCTATAATTTGCATTTGAGTCGCTTTTACATCTGGAGCAATTGGTCCTTGCCCAAGATTTTTGGCTTTATCTATTATAGTCAGGTTGCTTTGATTTGTAGCAACCCGCATCTGTGATTTTGCTTGTTCTGTAAGTAGAGTATTATAAGTATTTTCAATGATATTATATCCTCTTTGTGCATCTAGAAAGATTCTTTGTTTTTCCGGAAGCGTTACAAGCTCCTGGTCAATTTTACCAATTTGAGCATTAAGGTCAGCCAGTCTGTTGTAATATCCGTCAAAATATTTCCTAAGACCACCTTGCGAAGTATATTTAGCTTCATTAATCAATCGATTAATCTCCCGTATTGGTTCAGAATTAGGCGTGTAAATCTGAGCCATTTCTCTTCTTTTTGTATAGAGTTGTTTTAGCTCGGAAACAGAAGCATTGAAGTTTCCATCTTCAATTCCTGCAATATTTAAACTAATAATTTTCTCAATATTATTAGTATTAACAGAATTTCTAATATCATTAAGAGAATTGATTTTTGTAGTAAGTTCTGCTTTTTGAGTTTCTAGCGAGTTGAGTTTTTCCAATGTCTTTGCATCGATATTTTCCATATCAAAAAGACGATTGTTAATCTTCAGATTATTAAGAACAGTTCCGCTGGAATCTAATTTTTTTCTGATTAGGGATAAGTTTTCGTTCAGATACTCTACTGTATTTTGGTCTACAGTATTTTGATCAAGCAATCTCTTTTTGATTAATTCATCCACAGAGTTATTAAGAAAACTTACAGTATTATTAAGATTATAACCTGTTTTACTGATAATCATAATGGAGGAAAGCTCCTTGTCAAAATCTACGAAAAGACTTCCCACAATACTATTAACAGCCTGATTTACCGGGATCAAAGTTACCATCACATTATCCAATCCCAAATTGCTAGGTGTCGGGTTGTTGACCAACTTAAATTTTAAATTGGGTGATTCATACCATTCACCGACTTTTAACATTCGGTTTTTTGGTCTGGGATATGAAGATATGGTTTCTACTGTTTCCGTATGATAATTATACAAATAAGTTGACTGCCCTTCTTCAGGCAAAACTATTTCATAATTATTACCTCCTTTTGGAATAATACTGATCGGATAGTTTGTTTGCTGTAAATGATTCTTATCAATTTCAAGAAAAACAGGGCTATCTTCCTGATCAAGGTATGTCGTTTTAATTAGTCCTTTTGTTGTATAATTGGTAATAAGATTGAGTTTCTTTACCAAATATTCATTATGACTTCTTGATAATAAAATCTTTTTAAGGTAAACTCCATCCTGATTTCCTCCCTGTCCCCAAATGAAATTAATGGACTGATTAGGTGTAAAGTAACTCGCCGTATTATTAGAAATACTTAAAGAAAGGCTTGAAGAATAGACTCTCTGCGCATAATATTTACTATAAACATAAGAAATACAATATCCTATAAATCCTAATATAAGAAACCAATACCAGTTACGAAGAACTCTTTGTACGAAGTGTGCAGGATCAAACAAGTTGAATGACCCCATCTTCTCAGCAGTCTGAGTTGTATTATTTTGCGTATTATTTCCGTTTTTGTCTGGAATCATTATAATCTCGTCAGAATTAGATAAATAGACATTACTGTTGTAATAAGAGACACACTTGTTGTTAAAGTCTGAATTGGTTCTCTCCCAAATCCATTGAAGCTCTTGCCATTAGTATTAATATAGATAATATCCCCATTCTGAAGCCAATAATAGGGAGAATTCATAATATCCTCTCTAGTTAAATCAAGTTTTGCTATTTTTATACCTTCCGGATATTTTCTATGTATTGTGACGTTTTTTCTATCAACTGTACGATTCAGTCCTCCATTCATAGAAAGCGCTTGCATAATGTTAAGCTGGGTAACATATGCAGTTTTCTCTCCTGTTATTCCTACCGTTTCAATATCACCTAAAATAAAATATCTTATCCCGTCAAGATTAAGTCTTACTTCGGATTTACCTTGTAAGAAATTTTCATTGACCTTTTCCTGTATCTCTTTGGTAATCTCTTCTACGGTTCTGCCTTCTGCTTTTATATATCCAATTCCAAAAATATTAACATCACCATTAGAATCTACTTTCAACCCATTGAAATAGAATGTAGAATTGCCTCCTTGTCCATTTCCTGCTTGAGCACCGCCAGAACCTCCTGTTTGCTGCATATTAGACGCTCCAGTAGATGAACTTGCATTAAGGGAGGAATAAAATTGTGCAGCATCTCCTTTGGGGGTTGTAACAACATTTAGTGTTAAGATATCACCTTTAGTAATCCGATATTCGGGAACATTATAAGGAACCAATCCTTCTTCATTAATAGTCAAACTCTCACTTGGCTGCATATAACGAACATCTTTTCTCGTAATACAAGAAGACATTCCAATTAAAATGAGAAATAGAAATAAGTTAAATAAATAACGTTTTTTCATCAATTATTTTTTTTACAAAAGTATAATTATTTTAATCTTTTTTAAACCTCAACAAAAATATTGGCAGATAAGCACCTAAAAAGCCCAAAGCCATAATAATAACCAACAAGTTATTCACGCTCAAATGTCTTAAAAAATAAGCCACAAAAACGATACATAAATAATAAATAATTATATAAGCAGTGGATCTCCGATGAGTAAGTCCCAGATTCAGCATCTTATGATGAATATGATTTTTATCGGGCGACATAATCGACTTTTTATGATAAATCCTAGTAATGATAACTGTAAGCGTATCAATGATTGGCAGAATTAAAATCGCAACTGCAATAACTGGCGCAGATTGTAAATGATAAAAAACTTCATCCCTTTTTGCAATAAAAATCTCTATAAAAGAAATTCCTGTAAACGCCAGCAAAAATCCTAAAATCATAGATCCTGTGTCACCCATAAAGATTTTCGAACTCCGTTTATTAGAAAGATTATAAACCAAAAAACCTAATGATGCTGCAATTAAAATCCCACACAAAACAACCAACGGAGCATTAACTTCTCCCAATCTGAAAAAGCTAACCCCAAAGAGAGCACTTGTAACAATAGTATAACTACCGGCAAGACCATCAATACCATCAATCAAATTAAAGGCATTAATGAGTATAATAAATGTGAGAATACTAAATAATATGCTCACAAAATAATTAATCTCATAAACTCCAAAAAGCCCAAAAAGACTTCTGATACGAACATCTGAACCAATCACCATCAATGCAGAAACTAGAATCTGTGCCAATAATTTTTTATAAGCTCTCAGAACCATAATATCGTCCATCACACCAACAAAAAACAAAATAATGAATGAAGCAAAGAGGAACTTATAGCGGTCAAATAATTCGTAAGCAAAAATAGGAGCACAAACGCCTAGAGAAAAGAATATCGCAATCCCCCCAAGATTAGGAATTTTTCTAAGATGCGAACTTCTTGCGCCGGGTTCATCCATCAAGTTTTTTCTTCTGGAAATCTTGATGATAGTGGGTATAGCAAAATATGTAATCAGAAAAGAAAACACAAAACCAAATACCAATTTAAAATAAAAAAAGGAGATTCCGGTGCTTTCTATAAAAGTTTCGAAATTATTATTCATCTAGTGTTTTTGACTTATTATTTATTATTTTGTCAATAGCCTGACAATGTTCCTAAACCTAAAAAGACTCAGAATGTAATAAATTTTTTTTCTCAACGGCAAAGATAATAGATAATTCTTACCAAACCGCTCATAATTCAATATATCTTTAATTTTTAAATCATTAATTTTTATAAATCTATCCAATTCTTGTGACATCTTGTAAAAATCACTCTCATCTTTTACAAATGCTAAATAAGCCAAAAATGTATAAACACCTTCCAAAATTTGAAAATTTTTCAAAGCTATTTCGTTATTTGAAAATTGGCTCTGTCGATAAGTTTCACTCACAGTCTCCACGGCTTTCAAAATGTCAAGACCTTTGGTTGTATGACTTTTACTTATAGAGTCCTCTCGTTCCAGATATTGATAATGATAGTTTGCAGTAAATGCCAAAGTTTCGCATTGGAGCAACAGTTGCGGAATCAGTTCGATATCTTCAAAATGAATTCCTTTTTTGAATCTTTTATTTTGAAATAGTTCCTTCTTAAAAAGCTTATTACAAGCAAAATAAGAAATGTCAGAAAAGACAGAAAGATTATTTTCTAATACTATTTTCTCTGGAAAGTTTGGAAGTTGTGTCAGCTTCTGAGTAATGTCACCATTTTCATCAACTTTTTGGAGGTTACAGATTGTCATTTCAGCTTGATGTTTTTCCGCAAGATTGTACATCTCTTCGAACATCATTTCAGAAATATAATCATCGCTGTCAACGAAACCAATATATTCTCCTTTTGCTATATCAATCCCGAAATTTCTGGCATCGCTCAAACCTCCGTTTTCTTTGATGAAACCAAAAATCTTGTTTGGATATTTTTGCTGAAATTTTTCAATAATTTGTTGAGATTGGTCTTTGCTTCCGTCATTCACAACAAGAATTTCGATTTCCTGTAAAGTTTGATTGACCAATGACAACAGACATTTTTCCAGATATAATTCAACGTTATAAACCGGAACAATGATTGAAACTTTGATAGCAGAAACTTGAGTCATTAATTTTATTTTTTATCACAAAGGCGCAAATCAATTTTAATTACAATAAGTAATAAGTCACAAATTTTCATTTCTTCGAATCTGCGCAATCAGCAAAATCTGTAAGAAAATATTTATTTTTTTTTAATTTCTTGTAAATCTTGGACTTAGAAAACCTCTTTTAGCTTCATCAAAATCGGAACGAGAACACGGGATGCAATTATCGATATTCTCATCTTCTCCAAAATACCAGAGATTACTGAAAACCTCTCTCTTGAAGGCATATTGTTCGTCATTGATCAAAACATAGAAAGTCTCGTAAGATTTCTCTTTCGGATGAGAACGCTGGATATTGATTCCTTCTATCAAATACCAGATCATTTGTGCCAAAAGCTGATGATTGAGCTGAGAATCAGAATAGATATTATAATTGAAAATTCCGACAGATTTCAGCTTTTCACTCAAACCGATTTCTTTCATATAAGCACAAATTTCACGTTTATTAAGTCCATTCACTTGTGGATTCATAGAAAAAGCTTCGGCAAAAGTTTCAACTGCATCACAATTAATTGTAACCAAATCTGCTTTTCGGAAATATGGTTCAGTTTTTTCTGTAGAATTCATCATTTCTGCCAATCGGATAATATCGAACTGAACTTCTTTGATGAGTTTCACAGAATCCATTTCGTTGAGATGTTTCTGATAACCCAGGTGATGATAATTTTTTATAGAGAAATTTTTGGAACCTAGTATTTTACTCAGGAAATTGGATTCATGGATTTCCTCGTCTTGCTTCAACGAAACCACATTACTGATTTGAGTATAATTGATGTCTTGCTGATGAAAATTAAGTGCAGAAAACAATGAAAAAGCAAAATCATTGCTTCCTCCAACAATTACAGGAATCGCACCTTTGTAATGACAAGCCGAGAGAACTTCCTGCAAAATATAATGAGAATCCTGAGGCGTTCTTCCGGAAACCAAATCTCCCAAATCCACAATCGGAATTTCAAAATCTAGTTGAGATAATTTGTAAAATTCTCTTCGGATTCCTGTAAAATCCTGACTTTCTGCGTCTCCGTCGGCACCTCTGTAATCTGAAATGAAAAGCAAAACAATACTATCTTCTTTGATTTCATTGATGATTCTGTCTCCGATTTGCCATTTCTCGGTTCGGATTTTTTTTGGGGCAATGATAAAGTCTTCGAATTCCATAGTTCTAATCTACAATTTTTACAATAACATCTTTTGGCGTTTCCTTAGAAAATTGAATTAATTGATTCTTAAGTCTAAGCGTATTTTCTTTTTGCACAGAATAAAAAGAAACCGTAGTTCCTCCGGACATATAATTATTCTGAATCGTGAGTGTTCCGACTTTTGAGAAATAATCCGGCATTTTTACCCATTCATCAAAAACCAAAGCCACATCAAACATTTGGTTTTTTGCGGTTTCAGCAACATAATTCTGAAGATTTTTATTGTCCAGAAATTTTCCGTGGTCGTTCTTTCTAAGCTTTGCCACTTCGATACTTCCCAGACCGTAAGTATCCAAAAGATGAATGTTATTAAAATAAGTAATCGCACCAATATCATTGGCAACAACTCTCGCGTTTCTGTAATATTGATGGAGAAAATCCGCCAACTGAATCTGCTGGTCAAAGATATTCTTGGAAGCTATTTTCTGCTTCTCCAGCATTGTTCCAAATCTCATATAAAGTGTAATCAACAAAAGAAAAATGGTTCCGAATTTTAGAATTTTGTTAGTTACATTTTTCTGAAAAACCTCATCAACGAAAGGAATAATCGCAAATAAAACAACGACGACCAGATAAGATTCATATCGAATGAGCCAACCAAAATTCGCGAATAAAAGATGAACTACAAATCCGCAAAATACCACAAACGGAACGGCATTTTTGGGAAGTTGGAGAATTTGAGATTTTGAGGATTTTTGAGTTTTTACGTTTCTGAAAATTTGGATTAATAGAATCAAAATCAATATCAGAACCGAAATTCCACGATAGGCATTTCCTGCCACTCTTGTTAAGAAACCGACAATTCCGTCATTGGTATTCCCTTTTAGAATCAAAGAATTTGGAAGAAAAAACGAACCGTGGTCAATAGAAATCCATCCATAAACCAAAACGGGTGCGATTGCAAAAAGTCCTAAAGCAATACTGATAACATAATCTTTCTTAACAAAGAAAAGGTAAACGCAAATGAAGAAAATAAAAAACAAACTCTCATATCTGAATCCTACTGCGATAATTGAAAATAAAGCGAGATTCGAAAAATTTCTAGGTGCTTTATCTTCAAGATATTTTTGGAATCCGAGTAAAACCAAAATCATCGCCAATGAGTGAAAAACGTGTTCCATACCTGTCATAATCATCAGATGCAAAGGCATTAATAAAACAACAGATGATAGGATGATTATATATGTGGACTGTGAAAATTGTTTGAGATATCGATGAAAAATTAATATCAATCCAATTCCGGCAATACTATTAGCAACCAACGGAATATACTCCCAATTCCCGAAAACTTTAATCAGAACCGCTAACAAAAATGTAAAAAGCGGAGAAGATGTTGTGGAAGAAAACTCATATTGTGTAATTCCCCAAGTCTGAAATTCCGCAAAATTCTTCGCCATAGAAAGGTGAATGTAAGCATCGTCTAAAGGATAAATATATCTTCCCGCAAAGTCAACAACTACTTGAATGTTGTAAAAAACCAACAATCCAAGAATTAGAAATACCATTAAAAGTGCTATATTTTTTTTCATCTAATTTTATTGAGTGAACCAAAGGAAGTTTTGATATTTATCTGGCGTGAATCGTCCTGCATTCCCCTGATATTTCACAAATACAAAATAGTAGAATATCATAAAAACGACAAAGAAAAAATGGAAAAACCGCTTTGTATTTTTGTTATCAATGGATGCAATAAGATTGGTAATAACGAGTGAAGCAAAACCAAGATAAGATCCAACAAGTCTTGTTGAGAAAATAGGGTTACTTCTCATTATGAAATAAAGACAGACTCCCATTACCAAAAAATTCCGCATGTATTCGTAATAATAGATCTTCTCACAGGCGACCTTGTCATAGGTGATTAGCAAAAAACTAAAAACTAAAATCTGTCCATCCATAAAACTGGATCCCGAAGATTCGTAGTTGATATATCCGTTATACCCATTGGAAACGTCTTGTACATTAAGCGTATTGAGAAAAGACGAGAACAAGTTATAAATCTGAAATGGTGACAATATTACACAAACCATTATCGAATAAAAAATCCGAGTGGAATTCATAGGAATTGTTGCGATCCAATATGCAGGTAAGAAAACGATTGTTGATTTGTGAAATCCATAAGCAATGTAAAAACACAACAGATACCACCAAACTTTTCTTTCTTTGATAAATGTGAACGAGAGCATACACATGGTCATACCCAATGCTTGTCTCATGTGTCCACTATCTGCAATAAAGTATCCCGGAATCAGAAAAAGGAGAATGGCAAAAACCGGATATTTTGAGTCTTTGTAAAAAACCAGCAGTTTTCCCCCAACTGTAATAATTGCACTGATTAATGTAAACTCTTTGAAAGGAAATCCTGTGGCATACACCCATTTGTTAAGCAAAGCATACATCCATTCTACATCAACACTGGACTTTCGGAAAAACATTTTATCGATTAATAATCCATAATCTACCGTAGGGAAATACTGGGAGTACATAGAATCGTAAACAGGATAATCTGCTCCCACGTATCGGCGATAGCCGATTGCTAAAATCATATATACACCTATTGTCCAAAAAATAAATTTTGGAGTTTTAGAATTCTCGTTCCTATTGACTTCTACAAAACTGTAGAGAACCAAAAACACAAAAAGAATCGTAAAAACAGGATGTAAAAATTCCATGGAAAAGCCTTTGCGCTATTAATAATTCCGAATTACGGTTTTCAAATATAATTCTATTTTAAAACTTCTGAAACAACTAATCATTATTCTTTCTTTAGTTTTTTTACGATATACAACCTTACAGGCTCCTCAAAATATTTGAAAGCCAATGATGCCATCAACAAATTCAGCGAAATCAGAATTAATAATTCCAAAGGAAGAGAGATGTATTTGGAAAGACTCATCGCACCTATATAATTCTGGAATGGTTTGAAAACATAAAAAGCTGTCAGCTGAAACATATAGAAAGCAAAAGAGATATTCCCAAGATAAACCATTCTTTTCGTATTAAATAATCGGTCAAAATATGTAGGAAATGAAAGAGAATAAATGATGCCTGCAAATATCAACATACATAACGCATCCATTTTGTAATTAGTAAATGTAAGTATTACTAAAGCCAAAATGCTTAGAACAAAAATCAAACTCGCCATTTTCTTGGAAATCTGAAAATCAAACCTCAACAGACCAATACTTACACCAAGAAAAAACTCAGGAATAATCCTTTCCAATCCATTATAAGTATATTCATTAAGATCAAAATTTTCGATATTGAGCCACCTTACAATAAAGAAAAGAACAACGGCTAAAAGAAAAATTCTCCCAAATATTTTATTAATTCTAAAAGAAAAAGCCGAAATCACAAAAAGAAAAACATAAGCAAACCATTCGTCTGACAAACTCCAAGAATGCGTATTCCAGCTCAGAGCATCATTGATATTCCAAGCATGGATCATCAATAGATTTGAAACAATATGATCCGGTCTTATTACCAAATCTTTTTGATGAAAAATATATTTCCCGACAAACAAAAGAATCCCAACAATCACAAACGTCAGGATCTGTAACGGATAGATTTTAGCGAATCTTTTCAATAAAAAATTATAGTATTTTTTTGAAGTGATTTCTTCTAAGAAAAAGCTTTTGTAATATGCATAAGTCAAAATAAAACCGCTCAAAACAAAGAAAATATCTACTCCTAGATAACCTTTATCCAGAAAAAATTGATTAATCCCACCAATGTAAACACTGCAATGATACAAGAAAACCCAAAGCGCCGTATAAAATCTTAGTCCTGTTAAATTATTTAGCATAAATTTTCTTTAAATTACCAATAAAAATTACCAATCATCTGCATCCCAAAAGACTGGAAAAGACAGAGATAAAACAGGATTTTGAATTGATCAGAATTGATATCCTTCAATAAAATCAAAAAGTAAGGAACCAAAAACAAACAAGCCCTTGCTGTTTCACCAGTTCCGTAAGCACCAGTCAAAAGCATTAGTGAAATTGCCGAAATCGCTGAGAAAAACAGAATATTGACATTTCGATTTTCAAAGACTTCTGTTCCGTCTTTTTTAGAAAAGAAAACTGCCAAAAATCCAAAAGACAAGAACAAAAAGATCTCTCCAATATCTTCCAATCTTGTCATCAGATAAACAAATGGCTGATGAAACAATCTGAAACCATCCGGATTTTCGGAATGAGAAGCCCGTAAAAATGTATCTAATTGATTATAACCTGTCGTTGTATAAATAACCAGAAAAGTCAAAACAAATATAACAGCACTCATCAGACTCAGCCAAATGAAATTCCATTTTCCCTTCAGTAAAAAATAGAAACTAAAACACCCTAAAAATGCAAATAGAAATAATCCTGAAAATGTCAAAAGGTTTGTCAAAATTAACCCAAGTGAAATCAATAAAAATGAAACAGCATCGATTTTATTCTGATGAAAAATTCTGGCAAATCCTAAAAGGAAAATTAAGGTTGAAGTAAGAACCAATGCATCTATCGAAACCAAAAGATAGATATTAACTGACGGAACAACAGCAAACAAAAGCAACATCCATTTTCTCCTCGTCTCTTCGAAGCCAAGATCAACTAAAACCTGATAAAACAATGGAAATGATAAACACCCAATGGCAAAAAATACAACTGCCAAAGTCTCGATATTAGAAATATTCATAATCCAAAAATGCAAAAGCGTCACAAATGGAGGATGTGTTTTTGTATGCATTTGAAAATGCTCCAGATTCTTAGAAAAATCTCTTAACCAAATTTGTCCGTCGGTAATGTTGATGGCGTCAGCATAATACTGTCGCCCTTTAAGATAAAAAGGCTGAAGGAAAGCAATATCAAAATCTCCTTGACTCAGATTCCCTAATAAAACCAAAATAATAGCAATCAAGAAGAGAAGATATACATTCAGTTTTTCGGCATACTTAAAAGCAAAAATACCGGAAACTAAAAACAGAAAAGCAAATACAAATCCACTCCAAAGAAACTGATTGGGATAGATGACAGAAATAGGGAAAAGAATACCTGTTCCTGTATAGCCACCATTGTTCTGATAATAAAAATTAGCGCCGGCAATCGCTATCCAAGTGACTATCGCTACAAAAAAGACCAGCCAAGGAAAGCTTTTAAGATTGGCCCATTGCAATTTTTCTCCCATTCAAAATGTGTTTTCTTGTTTTTAATTGTCAAAAATATTAATAAAACTTCAGAATGCTCATTAATTTTTTGTGATTATCCCAAGTTTTTACAAAAGGCTTTGACTACGCTCAGCCTGACATTCTCTCAACTCATCTTATAAGTATTGTCACACTCTGCGTAGTCGAAGTGTCTATAATCCATAAAGAACAATTTAACAAAGTCAATTTTGCGCCTTTAAAACACATTTATTTTAAAAAACTTCGAGCCTTTGCGTTAAAAAATTATTTATTCAAAATCTCAAACACAAAAGTAGTAGCCCATTCTATTGATATTGTTTTCAAACTATAATGCGACAAACCTGCATAAACTTGTTTTCATGCAAATAATTTCAACCAAAAAAAACATCATCATGTATAAAATATGATTATTTTCAACCCGTTTAACAAATTAAATTCACAAACGATGAGTGCAAAAAATCAAATCAGTGTAGAGATCCCTGAAACAGTGATCTCAGATGTCAACAAAAAATTACTGGAGTGCCGATCTCTTCTTGCTCCTTATTTGCAGGGACTGACTCCTGATCAAAGGGAAAGTATTTTCAAAATGGGAGACAAAACAGTAGCTACTGTGCAAAAAGTGGAAGACTACACAGAAACGAATCCTGAATTTGCACCAAGCTATATGGATCAGCCGGAGTTTCATAAAGATGTGGCTGTGGTCAACGGTCTTTCTCCACTTCGCAATCTTTCTACGCAACTGGCCTCTGACCTGAGCGATACCATTATGCTGGCCGGCAACGAAGCATTATTGGCAGCTATGCTCTACTACGGCGCCGTGAAAGAAGCAGCTGACAAAGGTGTTGCGACGGCAAAACCAATCTACGAAGACCTCAGCAAGAGATTTACGAGAAAAGGCAACAGACCAGCGCCTAAAGCGTAATCATTCTAAGCTTCAAATTTCAAAACGACCCTTTTAGGCTCAAAAACCAGCCAAAAAGGGTCGTTTGTCAGTCAAAAAGGGTGGATTCTTAACCTAAAAGGCTCACCGACGAACCTAAAAGGGTGGAAAACGATGCAAAAAGGGTGGTTTTCCAACCTAAAAGGTTCAAATCCCAGGCAAAAAGGGTGGTTTTTGATGCAAATTGGATGGATGAAAGGATAGTTGGTAATAGAAAAACAGCTTTTAGCATCTTATATTTTTAGGATGGGCGCAACTGGATATAGTTTGTATTGGCGCAATGCGTATATTTGTGTGTTATGCATAATCTTTTTCATATGTCAAAAAACCCCAAGACATCAAAAGGTAGAAGACGACTTTACGAAGTGTCAGCCGTTGCATGGTTCGACTTGCTCGGTTACGGATCTATGCTTCAGCAAGTAAATTTCGACCCGACAAAAAGTGAGGCTATCCTCGCGCTACAGCGGTTAAACCAGTTTCATGAATTTGTTGCACAGCGGGCAGGAAGGCACTTTCCAATACATGCTATTAATGATGGAATAATTGCATTCAAAGACTTGTCACCTCGAGCCCACAGTGTAACATTTGCCTTTCTTGACCGTGCGATAAAGTTGTTTCAGGAATTCAATAAATTAGATAAAGACAAAGGTTTCCCAGGAGCAAGAATGGTTATTGCCGCAGGTTTTCGGGTAAGAATAAAAGGGAGTGACCTGGGAAAAGCAGGCTATATTAAAAGTATTGAGTCAAGGCTTAGTGAAGGTGCGATCAGCTCAAGTCAAGCCATCAATGAAGCCTACAAATCGCGTCCATATTTTGGTTTGCTTCCTGAATTACAAGCAAATTTTGCTTTCACTAGGCGTACTTAGTTGATAATCTCGGATCTAAAGGAGGCTTCGGTGGTTCAAATTGCTATATCGATTTATCATTTTTTGACGTTAATTCACTGAAGGGGTTAGAATTTGAAAGAGTAATCGATTGGGAACAAATGGGAATGAAAGGACAGTTTGGACTACTCAGTCATTTCGACCGTAATTCCGCCAACCATAATAACCACATAGGGTTTCTTGACGCTTTTCAAATTGCATCCAATATTTCACATCAAGATAACATAACTAATTTATTACGCGAGAGTACGTTGAAGGTGGATCCACTATCCTATCGATGACTACGCATAACAAGGGTTTTGCGTCAGGCGGGCTGAAGTGCAAAATTCAACAGCAGTTTTTCAATGAACTTTAGTATAATATCAGCTTTTGTGCTTCGATTTCCCGCCCGAACGCAAAGCCCCAAACGTTAGCGGTAAGCATTGTAAGACCGTGTAACTTCAAACTGACGACATTAAATAAACAGAAAATGGCAAAAATATTAGGACTTGACATTGGGATAAATTCAATTGGATGGGTAATTATTGACGACAGCTCCAACCAAATAATTGACTGCGGAGCTAAAATATTTCCGGCTTCCCGCAATAAAGAAAGACAACTTGCAAGACAACAGCATAGGACAGACAATAGATTTATGCAAAGAGCATTGGCTTATTACAAAGGGAGCAAATTGAGCAAACGAACAAGGCCAGTTATTCTGACATTAATTTGTTTTTCAGTTCTCACCACCTTGTTGACAATTATTAATTTAAGCAATTGGCAATTTTGGCTCAATCTTTCATTGACAGTTTTTGTGGCGACACTTTCACTAATACATCAGGACAAAAAATGAATTTTAATTCAATTGATGACATAAAAGCAAACGGATTTTTAGGCTTCAAAAAATTGAATAAAGTATTTAACGACAAATCCTCAATTCCGAAAATAAAAGGCGTATACCTTATACTTTATCTTGACAATACAACGCCCCGCTGCGCAAAGTCAGGAGACTTTGCGCAATGATGCAAGAAAACAAAGACACAAAAAAAATGAAAGACGGTTACACAATAAAATAACCTGATGTCGCGGATTTGTAATCCGTGACTGACATAAAAAAACACAGATTACAAATCCACGCCATCCAATTGCCGGCTACTATTTATAAACAACCATTATGAATACAAAACTCATTTTTCTTTTCATCCTTTTTACTCAGACAGTGTTTGGTCAGGTTAGGACTTTTTCGGGTAAAAGCATTAGCCATAAAAAGTTTGACACACTGATAGGCAAAGCGATGGATTCCCTGGACGTTCACGGGATGTCCATAGCAGTTATTAACAATGGAAAAGTTGTTTACAGTAAAGGTTATGGCTTTTCAAATGTAGCGCAATCCGAGAGAGTGGACAATCAAACTTTTTTTGAAGCAGCTTCTTTATCAAAACCTGTATTCGCTTCTTTTGTTTTGACATTAGCAAACGAAAACAAAATTGATTTGAATAAACCTTTGTATGAATATCTGCCGCCAACCAATATGATAGATGAACGGTATAAGAAAATAGACGCTGCAATGGTGCTAAGCCACACCACGGGTTTACCAAACTGGAGCGAGTCTGACACCATCAACTTTCTATACAATCCGGGTGAAAAATTTTCTTACTCCGGAGAAGCTTACACCTATCTGGCTAAAGTAATTGCAAAGCAAAACAATTTGACGCTGGAAACGCTGGACAATTATTTCCAAAGTGAGTTGGCTAAAAAATTTGGCTTAAAAGATTTTCATTTTATACTCACTCCAACAATTAAAAATAAACTTGCTACAGGATACCAAAATGGTTCTGTGGTTTATGATGACAGAGACAGAAATCGTTTTGACTCTGCCGGCGGTCTTTACGCTAACGCTTCAACGTATGCAAAATTCCTTATTGAGCTAATGAAACGAGAGCATCTGTTCAAGGATATGTTTGTGCCGAGAATTGATTTAGAAAGCAACGATGTAGTAAAAGAAATATTTGGTGTTGAAGCCTGGACATTGGGACTTGCAGTGATAAAAATTAAAAATTCAGTCAATTTTTGGCATGGCGGAAATAATCTGGGATTTACATCTTCGTTCACGATTAATCCCGAAAAGAAATTCGGTTACGTCTTTTTTACCAATGCAGACCAATGCAATGGAATGAAAAAAATAATAGAAGATATACTTTGGCAATAAAAACGTTAGACCGATGTCGCAGATTTATACTCTGTAACTGATACAAAAGCACGGATTACAAATCCGCACTATTCAATTTAAAAAAAGCACAGACCAAAAATCTGTGCTTTCTATTTTATAAAAGTTTAATTACTTCTTCTTCGCCGGCGCTTTTTTCGCGGCAGGCTTTTTAGCAGTAGTTGCTTTCTTAGCTGCTGGTTTCTTTTTCTCAGCAAAGGCTTTCGGGTCTTGTGCTGTAATCCATTTTTTCACCTCATCTAATGAAACATCTTTCAGCTCGTCTGCTTCGTATTTAGAATCATCTTTCTTTTTCGGGATCTTGTAGATGTTTTTACCGTGTTTTACAATAGGTCCCCATCTCGCATTTTCGATAGAGATCTTTTCTACTTCCCAATGCTGGATGTACCGGTTGGCTTCTTTCTCCAGTTTTGCATCGATCAATTCGTTGATATCGCTTTGAGAAAGATTATCGAAGTTATATTTCTTGGGAACATTCACGAAGATGTTTTTGTACTTGATAAAAGGTCCAAATCTTCCCGTTCCTTTAGTTACAGGTTCGCCTTTATAATTTGCAATTGGCGCATCTGCCACTTTCTTTTCATTGATGATCTCTTCTGCACGGTTTTGGTCTACAGATAATGGATCCTCGCCCTTTGGAATACTGATATAAGTCTCGCCCCATTTCACATAAGGACCGAATCTACCAACACCAACAGAAACAGCTTGTCCATCAACTTCTTTGAGGTCAAAAGGTAATTTGAAAAGCTCCAAAGCTTCCTCCAAAGTAATGGTCGCAATATTCTGATTCGCCATCAAGGATGCAAACGTTGGCTTTTCCTCATCGTCCTGTTCCCCGATCTGGATCATAGGACCAAATCTTCCGATTCTTGCGTGAACATTTTTACCTGTTTTCGGATCTACACCTAAGATTCTTTCGCCATTCGCACGGTCTGCATTCTCTTCAACATCTTCAATCCTTGGATGGAATTTGGAGTAGAAATCCGTCATCATCTCTTTCCATTTCTGATCACCGCTCGCAATCTCATCAAATCCCTCCTCTACTCTTGCAGTGAAACCATAATCAAGAATCTCAGCAAAATTGTTTATAAGGAAATCATTGACAACTTCACCGATGTCGGTTGGAACAAATTTATTTTTATCTCCACCAAATTTCTCTTCGATAACTTCTTTTTTGACACCGGATTTTCCAAGTGTCATTTTTACAACCTCTCTTTTTTGAGGTTCTATTTCTCTTTTGTCTACATATTCACGATTCTGGATCGTTTGGATAGTTGGCGCATAAGTCGATGGGCGACCAATTCCCAACTCTTCCAATTTTTTAACTAATCCTGCTTCCGTAAATCTTGCTGCTGGTCTCGTGAATTTTTCTGTAGCTGTAATTTTTTTATACTCAAGAGCCTCGCCAACAGTTACTTTTGGTAATAATTTTTCGTTGTTTTCATCATCGTCATCCTCAGTTTTCACAATTCCGTAAGCTTTTAGGAAACCATCGAAAACAATAACCTCACCTTGCGCCTCAAAATGTTGTGGCAATTTTGCATTCCCGATTTCGATAACCGTTTTTTCGATTTTCGCATTTTCCATCTGCGACGCCAAAGTTCTTCTGTAGATCAATTGATATAATTTGTTCAACTGAACATCACCGATTGATTTCACAGAAAAATCTGTCGGACGGATGGCCTCATGCGCTTCTTGTGCAGAAGATGATTTTGTAGTATAATTTCTTGGTTTAGAATAATTTTCACCGTATTCCAAGATAATTTGTGCTTTAGCTCCATTAATAGCTTCCTGAGAAAGATTCACGGAATCGGTTCTCATATATGTGATGAATCCTTCTTCATAAAGTCTTTGTGCCAAACGCATTGTCGTCGTCACACCGTAACCTAATCTGGAAGAAGCTTCCTGCTGTAAAGTTGAAGTTGTGAACGGAGCAGATGCTGTACGAGATCCCGGTTTGGTCTCGACATTCAGAACTTTGAAATCTGTTGTTTTTGCCAAATTAAGGAAATTCTCCGCATCAGATTCTTTATCAAAATCTTTTTTCAGTTTTGCCAAGATCTCCTGTTGAGCATTATTAAGGAAAATCCCTTCTAATTTGAAACTTGGTTTCGGAACAAATTCGCGAATTTCTTTTTCTCTTTCCACAACCAATCTCACTGCAACAGATTGGACACGTCCTGCAGAAAGCCCGGTTTTCACTTTTTTCCAAAGAACCGGCGACATCTCGAAACCAACAATTCTATCCAAAACCCGTCTAGCCTGTTGAGCGTTGACAAGATTCTGGTCAATATCTCTAGGATTCTCGATTGCTTTCAGGATTGCATTCTTTGTGATCTCATGAAACACGATCCTTTTTCTATTTTCAGGTTTCAGTTTTAGTTCATCTGCCAAGTGCCAAGCAATCGCCTCTCCCTCGCGGTCCTCATCGGAAGCCAACCAAACCGTTTCTGCTTTTTTAACAGCAGCTTTCAGTTCTGTCACCAGTTTCTTCTTATCTGCAGAAACTTCATAGTCAGGCGTGAAACTCGACAAGTCGATTCCCATCCCTTTTTTAGGCAGATCACGGATGTGTCCGAAGCTGGACTTGACCTCAAAATCCGATCCTAAATATTTCTGAATTGTTTTTGCTTTTGCCGGAGACTCGACTATTACTAAATTTTTTGGCATCCTGAAAAATTTTTGCAAAAGTAGGAGTTTTTTATTTTATATAGTGTATTTGTAATTATTCAAAAAAACTATTGGATCCAAAACTCTACAATTTTCAATATAAAAAAAGCCTACATCAGTTAACGTAGGCTTTATACTCATGAACTATTTCTTTATAATTTTCTGTGAATAGGAATTTCCCACTTTGTCATTTGCAACAAGCAAATAGGTCCCTGAGCTTAATTGTTTAATAGATATTGAATTCTTGACAACCTCTTTCTGTAGGACGATCTTCCCATTCATATCATATAGTTTTGCTTCAATAGGTAAAAATCCTTTTTCTGTGTTGAAGTTAACAACATCATTACTTGGATTAGGATAAACAGTAAATGATTCTTTGCCAATCTTAATATCGGAAACATCTAATGTAGATCCTTCTACAATATTTAATGTGGTGTTAGGTGTTACATTTTCAATGGTATCGACTTTTCCGGATGGCCATTTTACAACAACCTTGGCAATCGATGTAGCTTGTCCAATACCAAAATGGGCATTAAGCGTGCTCATATTACTGAAACCTGTCCCACTTTGTACATCACGGATCTGCTTTCCCCATGTTCCATAGATCTCCACTCTTGCTCCAATCCCGTTTCGGTTACTTTGGACACCTTTTAGTGTAACTTTTAGCCATTTGTTACTATTGCCATTATTGATCAAGATATTTTGTCCACTCTGAATATCCAAAAATCCATCGTTATTAAGATCTCCAACAGGCCTGCGATAGATATTCAGATTGTAGGGATTGCCGTTGGGAGTGAACTTGAAGTTACCATCACCAAACATAATAGTATTCCCTGCCCCCAATATATCAAGGAAACCATCATTATCAAAGTCGTATGTCACATATTCTCTGCTAGAGTCTGTAATATTTTCATATCCCGAACCTGCAGTAACATCTGAGAATGTGCCATCTCCATTATTTTTCATGACTTTATTAAGTCCATCAGTGTCAGAATTGATCCCAATCATTGTGTCCATTAATCCATCATTATTAAAATCTCCCCAAGCCGCTGACCAACTCTGAGAAGGTTCCGCCAAATTAGCGGAGTTAGCTATGTTGGTAAAAGTTCCATTTCCGTTATTTCTGTGCAATTCATCAATATTCCCTCCAACTCCGGCTCCTCCTTCGCCACATTTTGCAATGAATAGATCAAGATCTCCATCATTATCATAATCCACCCAAGTAGAAGCATAATTTCCTCCGGAAGGAAAATCGCCTAAACCACCTCGATTGTGATTCATGTTGGTTCCGTCATTTAAGTAATATCTGTTAGGTCCATTATCATCACACACAAAAGCATCTAATTTCCCATCATTATTGATATCAACAAAATTGGTACGTTGTGTCAAGTAGTTTTGAGACTTTCTTTCCACCGTATATCCTGTTCCTGTAGCATTTGCTTTCACAAAAGTTACACCAGTTGACGAACCATAGATAAGATCATTAAATCCATTATTGTCATAATCTCCTGCAGCAATACTCCACTCCGGCTCTACTGTGGTAGTTGGAATTGTATAAGTAACATCAGTAAATCCTCCTTCCGGTTTTTGGTGTGAGACGATGATTTTCGTTTTATTGACTACTGAGACAATATCATCCAGAAAATCCCCATTCATATCCACGATGCAATTGTTATACGCTTCGGAAGCCGCACCTACTACCTGAGAGGTAAAAGAAATCCTGTCTGGTACTGCTACAGATTCTGACAATTTGAATTGAAATGCAGAGCTGCTCCATCTATTGTCAAAGACTATATAATATGTAGTATTAGCAGCTCCTCTGAAACTAACTTGCGCAGAATAGCCTGAATAATCATCATTACTAACTAAACAAGCCAATGTTGTACAATTTCCAGAATATACCATTATCCTCGTATCATTTGTTTGACCTGCAATTACTGTTGATACAGTAACATTCATCTCTTGAGTTGGTGTATATTTATACCATGCTCCAGCCGTTCCAAGACCATATTCCAATCCACAGGCAGAAGGAGCTGCTGTTCCGGTAATTCCGGTAACTGAATATGTTCCTACGCCGGCAATATTCACGGCATTGTTACAGGATGTTTGCGCCAGTCCAAAACTAGTGAAACACAACAAAGTAAATCGTAATAGTTTTTTCATATCTGTTATAAGTTTTTTTATTAATTGCAAGTTTGCGTTAATGAATTGATCCACTCTTGTACCAATAGAAGTCCTTCATCATGTACAATCGTTCTTCCCAACAATGGCATCATGTTGCTTCCATCTGTAGATTGAAGTCTGTAATGCATCACAGATTTGTTATAATTTCCTGGAGCAACGATTTTAGAGATTGTCGAACTTACAGGTTCTGCAGCAGTGACACATACTCCGAGATTTGCCAGGTTCGTGGTCTGATTAAAATTCAGTCTTAAAGCCCGGTAATCGCAACGTGCATTTTGTTGATGGCAATGGGAACAATTTGCATCCAGATAGGAGCGCAAACGGATATCTACAGGTTTGCTGGTATCGTGGTAATCTACTGTAGAATTAATAGTAGAAGGATAACTTACAAGATAACCTTCATCTACAAGTTTTTGTAGCTGGTTTTTAATATTATTGGTAGAATAATTGTAGATGTTATTTAAATTCTGAGGTTTTGTCCCAATTGGGATTGCTTTACCGTCTAATCTGTGGCAGGCAAAACATTCGGTTTCAGATGGTATCCTGTAGTTTGTTGTAACTATCTCATGATTTGGTTTTTTGAAAGTAATTTCTTTAGAACTACCACTTTCAAAATCCACCCCGGTTAACAGATGCGCTTCTGTTTGTTCATCATTCCATATATATTCTGCAAATATCCAACCTGTAGATTTTCTTATCATCAATCTGGTCTCAATAATTTTGGTAGTATTATTAGGTTGTAAAGTATTGTAATAAAAATTCTTTATCAAAGTCGTTCCAACTGGAAAATCAAGGGTTTTGCCATCTTCTTCATATTTAGCTTTTGTGCCTTCGGGCATCCAAATAAATCTTTTCTTTAAAGCATAGTCCGTAAATAAGGAACTTGCCGGTTCATAAGGAATAACTTTGTTGACAGGCGTCAAGTTTTTCATATCACCGGTAAAAAAGGAATAGGTGGATAATTTGGAATACGGAACAGCATTAATATCAAAATTGACAGTAGGCACTGAGGTTGAAGGCACCACTAAAGTTTCATCATCTTTACAGGAAATCAAAAAAAGAAAGGATAAAATAAACAGAAAATAGTTTTTTTTCATTTGCTTTTAGTTTTTTGACAACTAATATAGATAATTTATCTTATTACACAAGTCTTTAAAAAACAAAAATCACTAAATTTGCCAACTTAATTAATCACCGACATTGATATATTACAATGAGTCTGTTCAAAGAATATAAAAGCCTGAGCCTTACCGAAACTGCAAAAAACGTTGCAGAATTCTGGAAAAACAATGATACTTTCAAGAAATCCGTAGAGATCCGTGAAGGACAACCGGAATATGTTTTTTACGAAGGACCTCCTTCCGCAAACGGAATGCCTGGAATTCATCACGTTATGGCAAGAGCGATTAAGGATATTTTTTGCCGTTTTCAAACTCAGTCAGGAAAACAAGTTTTCAGAAAAGCGGGATGGGACACACACGGGCTTCCTGTAGAATTGGGTGTTGAGAAAGAATTAGGGATTACCAAGGAAGATATCGGAAAGAAAATCTCCATCGAAGAATATAATGAAGCCTGCAGAAATGCTGTGATGCGCTACACAGATGTTTGGAATGACATGACCGAAAAGATTGGTTATTGGGTAGACATGGAAAATCCATACATCACTTACAAACCAAAATACATGGAATCGGTTTGGTGGCTTTTGAAGCAGATTTACGACAAAGGTTTGCTTTACAAAGGTTATACAATCCAACCGTATTCTCCAAAAGCAGGAACAGGATTATCTTCTCATGAGGTAAATCAACCTGGCGCTTACCGTGATGTTTCTGATACAACAGTTGTAGCTCAATTTAAAACTTTGCCGGAATCATTGCCCTCATTTTTACAAGGGTTTGGGGATGTACATTTCTTGGCCTGGACGACAACACCTTGGACTTTGCCTTCCAACACAGCGTTGACTGTTGGTCCAAAAATCGATTACGTTTTAGTTAAGACTTTCAATCAATATACTTTTGAACCGATTAATATTGTTTTGGCAAAGGCGTTAACCGGAAAACAATTTGGAAAGAAATATGTTGAGGGAGCTGATGAAGACTTCGCCAATTATACTTCGGAAAGCAAAGCAATTCCTTATCAAATCTTAGCTGAATTCAAAGGTGCTGATCTGGTTGGAATCCGATATGAACAATTATTGGATTACGCTAAACCTTATCAAAATCCGGAAAATGCTTTCCGGGTGATTTCAGGAGATTTTGTAACAACAGAAGACGGAACAGGGATCGTTCACACTGCGCCGACTTTTGGTGCTGATGATGCGAAAGTTGCGAAAGAAGCAATACCAGAAGTTCCACCAATGTTGGTTTTGGATGAAAATGAAAATCCAGTCCCATTAGTTGATCTACAAGGTAAATTTTTATCCATTGTAAGTGATGATATCTATGGTTTTGCCAACGAATATGTAAAAGGTGAATATCTTAATGATGAGGAAAAAGCAACAGAATTAAATATTCAGAAAGAAAATTTAAAATCAATCATTGCAGATTTGAAAGCTTATTTATCTGTTGATGAAAGGATTGCTTTAAAATTAAGAAAAGAAAACAAAGCCTTCAAAGTTGAAAAATATGTTCACAGTTATCCGCACAGTTGGAGAACCGATGAGCCTTTGTTATATTATCCATTGGATTCTTGGTTTATCAAGATGACTGATGTCAAAGACAGAATGTTTGACCTTAATGAAACCATCAACTGGAAGCCAAAATCCACAGGGGAAGGACGTTTTGGGAACTGGTTGAAAAACGCTAATGACTGGAACCTTTCCCGTTCAAGATATTGGGGAATCCCATTACCAATCTGGAGAACAGATGACAAAAAAGAAGAAGTTATCATCGGTTCTGTGGAAGAACTGTACAATGCGATAGAAAAATCAATAGAAGCCGGCTTCCAGAAAGAAAATCCTTTCAAAGGTTTTGAGATTGGGAATATGTCTGAGGAAAATTATGCTTTGGTTGATCTTCACAAAAACATTGTTGATCAAATCACTTTGGTTTCCGCTTCTGGAAAACCAATGAAACGTGAGAGCGACCTTATCGATGTTTGGTTCGATTCAGGTTCCATGCCTTATGCGCAACTGCACTACCCTTTTGAGAACAAAGAGCAAGTTGACAACAATAAAGCTTTTCCTGCAGATTTCATTGCGGAAGGCGTTGACCAAACTCGAGGATGGTTCTATACTTTACATGCCATTGCAACAACGGTTTTCGATTCTGTAGCGTATAAAAATGTTGTTTCTAATGGCCTTGTTCTTGATAAAAACGGACAAAAAATGTCCAAACGTCTAGGCAACGCTGTTGACCCATTTGAAACGCTTTCGGTTTATGGACCAGATGCAACACGTTGGTATATGATTTCCAATGCGAATCCTTGGGAAAATTTGAAATTCGATATTGAGGGAATTGATGAAGTGAGAAGGAAATTCTTCGGAACACTTTATAACACCTATTCTTTCTTTGCTTTGTATGCGAATGTTGACGGTTTCAAATATCTTGAAAGCAACGTTGAAAACAGACCAGAAATCGACAGATGGATTTTATCTGAATTAAATCTTCTCATCAAAGAAGTAAAATCTTTCTATGAAGATTACGAGCCAACAAAAGCTGCGAGAGCGATTAATACTTTTGTAAATGATAATTTATCAAACTGGTATGTGAGACTTTGCAGAAGACGTTTCTGGAAAGGCGATTACAGTGATGATAAAATCTCTGCTTATCAAACGCTTTATACTTGCTTGGAAACAGTTGCAAAACTTTCTGCTCCAATTGCACCATTCTTTATGGATCAATTGTTCCAAGACCTTAATAAAGTAACAGGAAGAGATTTGGTAAACTCTGTTCACTTGACAGATTTCCCGATTGCAGATGAAGGTAAAATTGATACAGATTTGGTTGAAAAAACACATTTGGCTCAACAAATTACTTCTATGGTTTTTTCATTAAGAAAAAAAGAAAATATAAAAGTTCGCCAGCCGCTTCAGAAAGTGATGATCCCGGTTCTTGATAAAAAAACGGAAGAACAAATCTTAGCCGTTTCTGAACTAATCAAACAAGAGGTTAATGTTAAGGAACTACAGCTGATTAATGCGGAAGAAGCTTCGCATCTTATTGTTAAACAGATCAAACCAAATTTCAAGACTTTAGGTTCAAGACTTGGAAAAGATATGAAAGCTGTTGCTGGAGAGATATCAAACTTCAGCTCTGAACAGATTTCTACCTTAGAAAAAGAAGGAAAAACAACAGTTTCAGGATATGAAATCACGACAGAAGATGTTGAAATTTCTACAAAAGACATCCCTGGATGGACTGTCGCAAGCGAGGGAAAAATAACTGTGGCATTAGATTTGACGTTAACGGAAGAATTGAAAGCGGAAGGAGTGGCAAGAGAGTTTATCAATAGAGTTCAGAATCTGAGAAAAGAAAAAGATTTTGAATTAACGGACAGAATATCAATCCAATTGGAAGAAACTTGCCCTTTCAAGAAAGAACTTATTAACAATGGAGCATATATTTCTGCAGAAGTATTGTCGGATAAAATAGAATTTGTAAATTCACTTTCAAATTTCGAAGAAATAGAGATAGATGAAGAAAAATTCAAGGTGAAAATTGAGAAATAATTATTACTATTCAATTATTGTTAAGGATTTGTGAATTAAACATCATTATTGGATTATTTCAAATTTTATCTTTATTCTTGTTAGTTAAAAAATGCGTAGCTGCTAAATAATAAAAAGCTAAAAAATAAAAATTTTGAACAAATTAACAACGGTGGAAATGGCAGACGAAAAATTATGATATAGCGATGCTGAACTGCAAGAATTCAAACAATTAATTCAAGGAAAAATTGCAAAAGCA
>QFQW01000133.1 GCA_003248755.1 Chryseobacterium sp.
GCAATCAAAGACGCAACAATGGCAGAATCGATTTTCCAAAATTTGCAATCTGGAAAGACTTTTATCCATTACAACGGCGATTATCACAGCAAACAATACGGCGGAATCTACTGGTATCTGAAAAAGAAAAATCCAAATCTTAAAATTGCAGTAATCTCTGTTTTTGAATCCGAAACACTGGATTTGTCTTTACCTGAAAAAGATTTTGTTCCAACAGAATTCAATCTTGTAATTCCGAGTGATATGACGAAGACTTATTAATTTTCATAATATTCAAAAGCATCAATAATATCAAGATAAACACCGTCAAAATTGGCATCGATGATTTTCTTTAAGTAAGAATTATCGTTGCCATAGATGATGTTCTGCCAATCCTGATTCCAATATTTTACCTTGTAATTTCCTGACCAATCCAGATTTTCTGCATCCAACCAAGAAGGATGATTGTTACTCCAATTGCTTTGCCAGTAATATCTGTAATCTTCCGCTTCACCAATTGACATATAAGAAATCACGAGTCTTTTTCCACCGTTTGATTTTGTTTTCAATTGATTAATTTCTGATGACGTAAAGCTATTGTTATCCTTGAAAAACAAATCCATTATAACAAGATCATAATTGGTCGCTTTCACAGCATTAATGAAATCATTTTTTGTACTGAAATTTGAAGGATTAATGAGATACAGAAAGTTCTTTGCCTGAGATAATTTTATTACATCATTTGCATTTTCCTGATGAATTGGGTTTGGAAAAGTTGGAATCGTGGTCAAATCTCTTTTGTTAGCTCCAAACGAAATATAACCGACATTCAGATTCTGAGAATACGAACTCGTTACTTTCGAAGGCGTTGAGCAATAATCTGTGACCAGAATTGTTTTTCCGGCCGTTTTAGAAATATTCAAAAGTTCTCTAAGATATTGATTGTCGGCGCTGGAAGTTGCTTTGTCATCTTCATCATAACCGAAGAAAAGATCTTCCTGTCCGTTGCCATCAATGGCATTGAGATAAGCTGTATGTGGATTTCCGGATTTGTCACCGTTGTCTGTCACAAGCTCGATTCCGTTTTGTGGAATGATGTAAAAATTAGGATTAATGGCTTTTGAATATTGACTGATTCCAATCACAAATTCGCGCATTCTTTGCTTGTATTCTGTCTCGTTATCAGAAGAATCATTGTCATCATCGTTGTTACAAGAGGAAATTAATAAGCACACTAAAATTAAAAACCAATTCTTAGTCATTCCAAAAGATTTTGCTTAAAATCAAGAACGGAAATTGTGTTTAGAAATTTTAAGAATATTAAAATTTATTCAAAATTTTCTCAGGTAAAACTTTCGCTAATTCAGGCTTGTAATTTTTATCAATTATTACAAATTTCCATTCGTTTCCATTATTAGAAACTGCACAGGCTTTCATTTTAGCATTAATTATATAATCATCTTGTTTTAAAGAATAAATTACATTTTCTTTTCCAAACTTCTTATAAAGACCATCACTAATTTGTGCTTTTATTTGTTGATTATTCGGGAAAGAAGTCCAGTCAATTTTTAGATTCATTTTGAATCTATAATTTGTAAATGAGAAAAATTCATTATTAATTTTTTCTGGTTTTTCAACATCAAGAACTTTAAAATCTAAAATTGTTGTTTTAATGGCTGGATTATTATAAGTCAAATTCAAAATTTTTTTCATCTGCTCCTTTGAAACAACATTAAAATATTTTGGATAGATATGTTCAACGGCTTTGTCCATATCTTTTGACCTCATATTTTGAACAAAAGAAGTTAAGTCCTTTTTTATAGTATTCTCATAATTGTTTTGGCTAAATGAAAATGTATAAAAAATTGAAAGTAATAAGATTAATAGTTTTTTTTTCATCATTAAAAAATATCCTCAAAGATATTATTCTTAATTAAAGAATTGAAAAATATTTCTCCATATCTCTCTTCCCAAATTACTTTTCCCCATATTTGTAAAATAAATCATCATATAATGCAGGCATTACTTTTAGAGGACGATTCTGTTCTGTCATCGGAAATTGCACTTTTTCTGGAGTCTCGGTCAATCAAAACGGATAAAGCGGAAGACGGAGAAATATTTTTAGATGCATTCTCAAAGAAGCATTATGATATTTTTCTTTTAGATATCAATGTTCCGAAAATCAACGGATTGGAAATTTGTAAAACCATTCGAGAAACCAATTCTGAAACTCCGATTATCATTATTTCTGCCTATGACGGAATCGAGGAGAAGAAAGAAGCGTTTTTGAGAGCTGCGGATGATTATCTTGTAAAACCATTTTTACTGGAAGAATTATTATTGAGAATCAATTCTCAAATGAGAAGACTGACTCCAAAAACAGAAGAGAAAGAAAAAATAGTTGTCGAAGATTTGATTATTTATCCGGAAGATAGCAAAGTTTTTCGTTCAGGAGAAGAAATTAATCTGACTGTAAAAGAATTTCAGTTGTTGGTTTTATTAGCAAGAGCAAACGGAAGGACGCTTTCCAAACAATATATTTCTGACGAAGTCTGGAAAAACCAATTCCAATCTACAAACAACGCAATCGAAGTTTATATCAACTTTCTGAGAAAGAAAATCGATAAAAACTTCAAAACGAAACTCATTCACACAAGGCCAGGTTTTGGATATTATCTAAGTCCATTATAAGAGTTGGAGAATTGTAGCACTAACATATCAATAATTAATTCATCATTTATAATTAATAATTCTAAAAAATGTCTCTGAAACGTAGAATAGCAATTGGCTTAAGCATCGCATTTTCCTTGATTTTTGGGATTATGATGTTTATCGTTTATGTTTCTTTCAACGATTTCAGGAAAGACGAGTTTAAAGAAAGATTTCAGAAACGTTTGGTTTTCACGGTTAATTTCATCGAGAAATCCAAAGATTTTGAAAAAGAAGCACCAATTTTCTTTGACGAAAACTCGGATAATGTTCTTTTGAATGAGAATATTATGATTTTCGGAGCAGAAAAAAACTTGGTTTACAGTACGCTTAAAGATAAAAAAATAACTTGGGATGAAAATTTGTTGAAAAGATTGGATACGGAAAAAACCATTTATAATGAACATTCGGTTCCGGAAGTTTATGCAACGCTTCGAAACATCAATGGTAAAAATTATTATATTCTGACTAGCGCTCAGGATGTTACAGGGCAGTCAAAACTTGACTTTTTAAAATATACCTTGATTTTTTCTTATTTCGTAAGTATTATACTGATATGGTTTTTCAGTTATTATTTGGTTTCAAAATTCCTTGAGCCATTGGAAATTCTCAAACAAGAAATCTCCGATATCAGCGTTCATAAACTCACTTCACCTGTTGTTGTTAAGAATTCTAATGACGAAATTGGCGTTTTGGCAAAGTCATTTAATCTAATGACCAGCCGATTGGATGATGTGTTCCAGTCACAGAAAGATTTCAATTCCAGTGCGGCGCACGAGATGCGGACACCTTTGACAAGAATGGCGTTCCAGTTGGAAAATTTGATTCAGTTGGAGAGTCATTCTCCAAAAACCAAAACCACATTACAACAAATGTTGCAGGATGTCCATCAATTATCCGACCTTACAAAATCTTTGCTTTTATTATCAAAATTCGATAAAGAAGGGATTGCAAGTGTTTATGAAGAAGTAAGAATTGATGAAGTAGTTTTCGATGCATTTGAGACTGTTCATCGTAATTTCCCTGAATTCAAAATGGATTTCTTGATTGATGAAGAAAGCATCGATGATTCAATTTTGACAGTAAAAGGCGTCAAATCCTTATTGGAGATTACATTCATTAATTTATTCAAAAATGCAGCTTTATATTCAGATAATCAAGAAGTTGATATTTCTATCAAAGAAACTGATTTTAGAATTATAGTCAAGGTCTTTTCTATCGGTTCCACAATTCCTGTCGAGGAAAGAGAAAAACTTTTCGATGCTTTTATGAGAGGAAGCAATTCCCATAACAAAACCGGTTCTGGACTAGGTTTGCGCATTGTAAAACGTATTTTGGAATATCATAAAGCAGAAATTTCCTACACTTCACTTTCAGATAGAGAGAATCTTTTCACAGTGATTTTCAACAAGTAAAATATTAATTTCTCTCGAAGATTTTACTAATTAAACAGATTCCCTTTAATATCTGCCAAATTAGCAAAATCTGCGAGAGATTATTCTATCAAAATCTTTTATCTATCCGTCTATTATCCCTTATCTCAAACAACAATTAAGTTTTTTTTAAGTCCTATTTAAGCCCGTTTTAATCTCGGTAAGCCATTTTTGCAAAACCAAAACGAGATAAGAATGAACAAAATTACTACGCTAGTGTTATCCGTTTCGGCATTTGTTAGTCTTTCTGCGCAACAACAGATGTCTCTTCAGGATTGCGAACTGGCATTTCAAAAAAACAACTTCCAGCTTCTCGCCGCGCAATACAATATCAATATGGCTGATGCCGATATTATTCAGGCAAAAATTTGGGAACTTCCACAAGTAGAAGGTTATGTCAATGCAATTAATCCACAGGACAAAAGAGTTTTCGATGTAGGGCGAGCAAAAGGTATGGAAATCACACAATTGATTTATCTGGGCGGG
Source organism: Chryseobacterium sp. (assembly GCA_003248755.1). Lineage (GTDB taxonomy): Bacteria > Bacteroidota > Bacteroidia > Flavobacteriales > Weeksellaceae > Epilithonimonas. The sequence goes on from QFQW01000133.1 coordinate 4,608, forward strand.
AAAAAGAAAAACGAAATCCAATTTGCAAAATCCAACAAAGAACTTTCGCAATTGCAGTTTAACCAATTATTGGTTGACCTTCGTTCACAGCTTCGCGAGACTTATTACAATCTCATTTATGAGCAAAAAAAACAAATTAGCATCGATGCTCAGCTGAAATATATGAATGAACTTTTGGCAGCGTACAAAGTTCAGACAGACAAAGGAAATATTTCGCTTAAAGATTTTGTAAGGCTTCAAAGCATTGTGATTCAGCTGAATAATGATAAGATTGAAATCAATAACAATATTCTTGGATTCCAGCAAACGATGAAAGTTTTGACTGGAACTTCGGAAAAAACCATTGCTAATTTATCAAAGCCGGAAGAAAATGAAATTCTAGTCTCTCAGCCTTTCGGAGATTTGGAAATCCTTCAGGAAAAAGCCTTGCAGAATAATGCAGATTATCTCTATCAATTAAAACTGATTGATAACAGCAAGCTTTACGCACAATGGCAAAAATCACTGAATACACCAGACCTTAATCTGGGAGCCGAATATGACCAGGCTTCCGGTACTTTCAATAATGAAGTTAATTTGAAAATCGGAATTCCAATTCCACTTTGGAAAGTGAATAAAGGAAATGTTGAAAAAGCCAAATATGCCATTCAGCAAAACGAGAAAAATTCAGAATATCAAAAACTGAATCTCCAGACACAAGTAGAATCCGCTTATCAGACTTGGAAAAATCAGTACGACCAATATTTTGAATTGAAACAAACCGATTTGGAAAATCTGGAAACAGTTTATAACGGAATCCTCAAAAACTTCCGGAACGGCAATATAAGCTTGATAGAATTCACCGATTTTATGGAGAGTTACAGACAGACTGTTTTACAGATTTATGAGATGAAAAAGCAGATTATGATTTCTGCAGAAAAGCT
>QFQW01000030.1 GCA_003248755.1 Chryseobacterium sp.
ACTTCCGTTCTGGTCTTCAATACTTTCCACAGTTCCGGTTTTATCCACGTGTCCTTGAACAACGTGTCCATCCAATCTACCTTCGAATTTCAAACAACGTTCCAAATTCACTTCCGTCCCGACATTCCAGAACCCAAGATTGGTTTTTTCCAGCGTTTCATTGATGGCAGTTACCTTATAAGTATCATTATTAATTTCCACAACTGTCAGGCAACAACCGTTGTGGGCAAGGCTTTGGTCTATTTTCAATTCGTGTGTGAAGGGACAACTTAGAACAAAATCAATATTACTCTCATTTCTGTCAATTTTTTCAACTTTTCCGGTTGCTTCTATTATTCCTGTGAACATTTGTTTTGTGATTTAATAATTTTTTCAGGAGCTTTATCCCGCTTTCCACTATATCTTTTTCTTTTTTAGCAAAAAAAAGAAAAAGGATGCCGTTGCAATCGGGGCTAGGCTTTTTGTCATCAATACAACTTTAGTTATAAAATTGAAGCACTTTCCTACAAAAACCTATCCTAAAAAAACGTAATTTTGTAAAATTCATTTTAAACGTCAAAGATAAGCAAATGAGCTCCAAACACCATAAAATCAGAGTAGGAATTTCCATCGGCGATTTCAACGGAATCGGCCCCGAAATCATCCTGAAGTCTCTGAAAGACAAAAGCATCACAGATTTTTTCACGCCGGTTATTTTTGGTTCGGGAAAACTGTTCACTTATCAGAAAAACGTTTTCAAACTCCAGACGAACTTCAATTACATCAATTCCGCAAAGGAAGCTCAGGGTGGAAAAATCAATATGGTGAACCTTACCAAAGAGAACAGCAATGTAGAATTTGGAGTTCCAACGGAAGAATCTACAAAAATGGCCATTGATTCCTTGGAATCCGCAACACAAGCACTTCTCAACAACGAGATTGATGTTATCGTAACCGCGCCTATTAATAAGGACGAAATGATGAAATATGGTTTCGCCCACGCAGGACACACCGGATATTTTGAAGAAAAAGCTGGTAAAAAAGCCGTAATGTTTATGGTAACAGAAGATTTGAAAGTAGCAGTCTCCACACATCACATTCCAGTTTCAGAGATTGCACAAAACATTTCCAAAGAGAAATTAAAAAAGCAAATCACTCAGTTGACTAAAACTCTGAAAGAAGATTTCTGCATAGAAAAACCAAAGATTGCAGTTTTGGGACTTAATCCTCATGCTGGCGACGGCGGCGTAATTGGCAAAGAAGAAATTGAAATTATTGAACCGGCGATAAAAGAACTTTTCAATAATGGAACTTTAGCTTTCGGACCTTATCCGGCAGACAGTTTTTTCCAACCGGAAAAATACAAAGCCTTCGATGCAGTTTTGGCAATGTATCACGACCAAGGATTAGCACCTTTCAAAACAATCGCTTACGAAGAGGGCGTAAATTATTCAGCCGGACTTCCTTTTATCAGAACTTCACCAGACCACGGGGTTGCCTATGACATTGCAGGAAAAAATTTAGCTGATGAAACTTCTTTTTCGGAAGCCATTTTCACAGCAATTAAAATATTCAGAAATAGAGAAGAATATCACGACCTGATGAGCAATCGTCTTCGCCCGAAGCCAGTCCACGCAAATAATGGGATAGACGAAGACCTTCCAGAGGAAAATAGTTAGACAAAAAATCAGTTTTTGAGGAGTAATTTTTTGCAAGTCAAGTATTTCCAAAAAAGATTTTGTTATTTAAAAAAAATAAATTATTTTTGCAAACCGTTTTTATGGACAGAATTAGAAACTATGATGTTGCCTTTATAGGCTTAAAACCGGGAAAACACGATTTCAAATTTGAGATCGACCAAGAGTTCTTTGATTTATTTGAGACTGAGCAGGAATTTTTCAATCCAAAAATCGTTGCAGATATCCTTTTGGACAAGCATAACACATTTTTGGAATTCTATATTAATGTTTCAGGAACAGTTCAATTGATTTGCGACATTAGCAACGATGAATTTTCTGAAAACATAGAGAACGATTTGAAAATCCTTGTGAAATTTGGTGAAGAATATGATGACAGCAACGAAGATGTCATTACCATCAACAAAAAAGATGGCGAATTTAATCTTGCTAACCTTATATATGAAGCTGTAGTTTTATCGATTCCGATGAAAAAATTGGCACCATCTGTAAGAGATAATGATGAATATCAAAAGATACTCGACCAATACAGTCCAAAAATAGTTGAGGAAGATGAGGAACAAAGCACCGACCCAAGATGGGAAGCTTTGAAAAAATTGAAAGACAACAATTAAGAAATAACAACAATATAATTCGGTAAGAATTTTTAAAAAGTACTAACAATGGCACATCCTAAAAGAAGACAGTCGTCTACAAGAAGAGATAAAAGAAGAACTCACTACAAAGCTGTAGTTCCTCAATTGGCAAAAGACGCTACGTCTGGTGAAATGCACTTATACCATAGAGCGCACTGGCACGAAGGAAAACTTTATTACAAAGGAAAAGTTGTATTAGAGAAAACTGTAGAAACAACAGAAGAAAACTAAGATTTATCTTCCGATAATCTTATACACAACATAAAAAACCACTCGGATTTTATCAATTTGGGTGGTTTTTTATTATATTTGGCGTTCAAAACAATTTAAAAATTTTATGGATATAAAAGACATTCAGAATCTTGTGAGATTTGTTGCAAAGGCAGGTGTTTCCGAAGTGAAGTATAAAAATAAGGACTTCGAAATCTATATCAAAACCCCACTTGGAGGAGAACCTGTAAGCTATGTAACTCCTCAAGTTGCTTACCAAGCTCCGGTTTCTGCACCAACTGCAAATCCAGTTTCCGCTCCTGCTGTAAGTTCTGAAGCAGCTGACGACAGCAAATATATTACTATTAAATCTCCAATGATTGGAACTTTCTACAGAAAACCATCTCCTGATAAAGACGTTTTTGTAAACGTTGGTGATTCTGTGACAGAAGGTAAAACAGTTTGTGTAATTGAAGCTATGAAGCTTTTCAACCAAATCGAATCGGAGGTTAGTGGAAAAATCGTGAAAATATTGGTAGATGACGCTTCTCCTGTAGAGTACGACCAACCATTATTTTTAGTTGACCCATCTTAAGGAATTTTAGATTAAAGATTATAAATTTTAAATGAATATTTTTTCATTTAAAATAATTTAAAATTCAAAATTTATAATTTATAATTTCGAAAAAGATGTTCAAAAAAATATTAATCGCAAACCGAGGCGAAATTGCAATGAGAATATTGCGAACAGCCAAGGAAATGGGAATAAAAACGGTTGCAGTTTATTCAACCGCAGACAAAGACAGCCTTCATGTACGTTTTGCAGACGAAGCTGTTTGTATTGGCCCTGCAATGAGCAAGGACTCATACCTTAAAATCCCTAATATTATCGCAGCTGCAGAAATCACCAATGCTGACGCAATCCACCCGGGTTACGGATTCCTTTCTGAGAATGCAAATTTCTCTAGAATCTGTGCAAAAAACGGAATAAAATTCATTGGAGCAACTCCTGAGCAGATTGAAAAAATGGGAGACAAAGCTACTGCAAAAGCAACAATGAAAGAAGCAGGAATCCCTTGTGTCCCAGGTTCAGACGGATTAATCGATTCTTATGAAGATGCAAAAGCTACCGCAAAAATAGTTGGCTATCCTGTTATGATCAAAGCAACTGCCGGTGGCGGTGGAAAAGGAATGAGAGCTGTATGGAGAGAAGAAGACCTAAAAGACCATTGGGATTCTGCAATCCAGGAAGCAGTTGCTGCTTTTGGAAATGGCGGAATGTACATGGAAAAACTGATCGAAGAGCCTAGACATATTGAGATTCAGATTGCCGGGGATCAGTTTGGTAAAGCGTGCCATCTTTCTGAAAGAGATTGTTCTATCCAAAGAAGAAATCAGAAACTGATTGAAGAAACGCCTTCTCCATTTATGACAGATGAACTTCGTGAAAAAATGGGAGCTGCTGCTGTAAAAGCTGCTGAGTTTATTGGTTACGAAGGTGTTGGAACTATCGAATTCTTGGTAGACAAACATAGAAATTTCTATTTCATGGAAATGAATACCAGAATCCAAGTAGAGCATCCAATCACTGAGCAGGTTGTCGATTTTGATTTGATTCGTGAGCAGATTCTTTTGGCCGCAGGAACCCCGATCAGCGGAAAAAATTACTATCCTAAGATGCATGCCATCGAATGTAGAATCAATGCGGAAGATCCTTTTGCAGATTTCCGTCCTTCTCCCGGAAAAATTAAAGAACTTAATATTCCTGGTGGACATGGTGTAAGAGTTGACACCCACGTTTATTCTGGATATACAATTCCTTCTAATTATGATTCTATGATTGCAAAATTAATCGTAACAGCTCAAACAAGAGATGAAGCGATTGCAAAAATGAAACGCTCGTTGGAAGAGTTCTATATTGAAGGTGTAAAAACAACTATTCCTTTCCACAGACAACTTTTGGAAAATGAGGATTTCCTTGCAGGAAATTACACGACCAAGTTTATGGAAGACTTCGTAATGGATAAGGATTTTGATAATCATATCTAGAAGTATTATTAATAAATATATAAAATGCCTGACTTTAAAAGTTAGGCATTTTTATTAGCTATGATTGACATCAAATTTATTATTTTTGTAAAAAACAAAAGATATGTCGACAGCAATTCAGGAAAAGAATTCTCAATATTTCATCGAACTCGAGAACCGGTATGGTGCGCACAATTATCATCCATTACCCGTAGTTTTGGAAAAAGGTGAAGGTGTTTTCGTTTGGGATGTTGAAGGTAAAAAATATTACGATTTCCTTTCCGCCTATTCTGCTGTCAATCAAGGACATTCTCACCCAAAAATTGTAGAGGCCTTGGTAAATCAGGCTAAAAAATTAGCATTAACATCAAGAGCTTTTTACAATTCTAATCTTGGAGAATACGAGAAAAAAATTACTACTCTATTCGGTTTTGATAAAGTTCTACCAATGAATTCCGGAGCTGAGGCTGTAGAAACCGCTGTAAAATTAGCCAGAAAATGGAGCTACGAAGTAAAAGGAATCTCTGAAAATGCTGCAAAAATAGTGGTTTGTGAAAACAACTTCCACGGAAGAACAACAACAATCGTCTCTTTCTCAAATGATCCGGACGCCAACCAAAATTATGGTCCTTTTACACCTGGATTTATAAAAATCCCTTACAATGATTTAACTGCACTAGAAGAAATCTTAAAGCAAGATTCTCAAAATATTGCAGCCTTTTTAGCAGAGCCAATACAGGGAGAAGCTGGCGTTTATGTTCCGGACGAAGGCTTTTTGAAAGGCGCTTCTGAACTTTGTAAAAAATATAATGTTCTTTTCATTGCTGATGAAGTTCAGACCGGAATTGCAAGAACAGGAAAACTAATTGCCTGTCATCACGAAGATGTTCAGCCAGATATTTTGATTCTTGGAAAAGCACTTTCAGGAGGAATGTATCCAGTTTCTGCAGTTTTAGCAAATGATGAAATCATGAATGTCATCAAGCCCGGCCAACATGGTTCTACATTTGGAGGAAACCCTATTGCTTGTGCTGTTGCAGTTGCTGCTTTGGATGTTGTAGAAGATGAAAAACTTTCTGAAAGAGCTGAAGCACTCGGTCAGCTTTTCCGTTCGGAAATTGAAAAATTGATTCAGAAAACAAGTTTAATTACTAAAGTAAGAGGGAAAGGTCTTTTGAATGCAATTCTTATCAATGATACACCCGACAGCAAAACCGCTTGGAATCTTTGTGTAAAATTAAAAGAGAATGGTTTACTAGCAAAACCTACCCATGGAAATATTATTAGATTAGCACCACCTCTGGTTATTACTGAGGAACAACTTTTGGATTGTGTGAGAATCATAGAAAAAACAGTTTTGGAGTTTTAGATCATGTCTCTTTCACTTGCTGTCATTACCTATAATGAGGAAGACAATATTGTGCATCTTCTGAATGTTCTTGAAGATACAGTTGATGAAATTATCATTGTGGATAGTTTCTCTACCGACAGAACAAAACAAGTCTGTACACAGTATCCAAAAGTAAAATTTTTCGAAAAAAGATTCAATGGCTACGGAGAACAAAAGAATTATGCTCTGGATCTTTGTACTGGGGATTGGATTCTTTTTCTGGATGCTGATGAAGTTCCGAATGAATGCCTGATACAGTCTATCCGCGCGGTTACAGCGTCTTCCAATAGCGGATGTAATGTGTATAAAGCAAAATTCATTAATCATCTGGGGATTCATATCATCCGACATGGCGGTTGGGGAAATGTAATGCGGGAAAGGCTTTTTAAAAAAAATGCAGCAAAATACTCTGATGACAAAGTTCACGAATTCCTGATCACTTCCGAAAAAGCCGAGCTTCTGGAAGGGAATATCGATCATTATACTTACAAATGCATCCACCATCATGTCACGAAAATCAATACCTATTCTGATATGATGGCCGAAAAAATGTTTGAAAGAGGTAAAAAATAAATCGTCTCAAAATCATATTTAATCCCATTTTTGAATTTAATAAACTCTTCTTTTTTAAATTTGGTTTTTTGGATGGATTTGCAGGATTTTATGTTGCAAAAACCATTGCTTACTATACTTTTTTAAAATATATCAAGTTGAGAGAGAAGGTTAAACTGAAAAAAATGGGAATGAAAAAAATCTATTCGCCATGATTGTGCTTTCTGTTCTGCTGGTATTGGCAATATTTTCCATTACTTATTTCAGATTATATCTTTTTGTGGTTCCAAAGAATAGACTAACAATTCTGATGTATCATCAAATTGAAAAAAACAGTACGGAAAAACTTACCATAAGTCCGGAAAACCTGGAAAAACAATTTTCCTATCTGAAAGATAATGGTTTTAATTCTATTTTTTTCAGTGAAATAAATCTGATTAGTAGGAAAAAGATCATTCTTACTTTCGACGACGGTTATGAGAACAATTTGCAATACCTACCTTCATTATTAGAAAAGTATAATCTAAAAGCAACGATTTTTATAGCAACAGAATTTATCCAGAAAGGCTATAGATCATATAAAATGATGACCTTCGAAGATATCAGAAATCTGGATAGGGAAAAGATCGAAATTGCCCTTCACAGTCATCATCACGAAAATTTTAGAAATTCGACTATGGATTTTATAGAAAATGATCTGATAGATAATATGCTGATCTTGGACAAAGAAGGTATTACCTACTCCAAAATATTGGCCTATCCTTACGGCGGATATCCGAAAGATAATCAAAAAAAATCCGATTTTTTTCTGCTCCTGAAAAAAATAGGAATTGAATTTGCAGTAAGAATCGGAAATAGAATTAATTATTTCCCAACGCAAAAGCCTTACGAACTTTGCCGGATTGATATAAAAGGAGATGAATCTCTTATTAAATTCAAATTAAAAGTTATCTTTGGAAGACTAAAGCCTTTTTAAGGGATATAATGGCACTTTGGGAATAAGTGAAAAAATGCAGTAATGGAGTTAAGTGGTTTGATTATAACATATAACGAGGAAAAAAACATTCGGGAAGTACTTGAATGCTTTGATATTTGTGATGAAATAATTGTTGTAGATTCTTTCAGTACGGATAAAACTTTGGAAATTGCAAGTGAATTTCCGAAAGTAAAGATTATTCAGAATAAATTTGAAGATTTTACAAAACAAAGAAACCTTGCTCTGGAAGCTGCAAAAAATGATTGGGTACTATTCCTGGATGGCGACGAAAGGATTACGCCCAAATTGAGATCGGAGATTGTTAAGGAACTATATAAACCTTCAAAAAAGGATGCCTACTATTTTTATAGAAAATTCTTTTTTGAAGGAAAACCAATCAATTACTCAGGAACACAGAATGATAAGAACTTCCGGCTTTTCAGAAAGTCCAAAGCGAAATATGTTGAAGAAAAAAAAGTACATGAGACATTGAAAGTAAACGGCCAAATTGGAAAACTTAAAAATAAACTTCTCCATTTTTCTGTTTCTGATGAAGATTCCTATCGTAAGAAAATGATCCACTATGGGCATCTGAAAGGGCAGGAACTGGCACAGGATGGTAAAAAGTACAATGTTTTTATTCAATATATAAAGACAGGGTTTAAATTTTTCAAAATCTACATTTTAAAGCTAGGAATCTTGGATGGAATTAACGGACTAAAAATCAGTCACCTCCAGAGTTTATACGTTTATGAAACATACAAGGCTCTAAAGAATTCAAAACAATCGTTATAATTTGAATTACTTTTATTTTTAAGTCAAAAACTGGAACAATCTCATTTTAAATAATTGATTCCTTTTCTATATAGAATGGATTCTTATTTTTAAAAAACTGATCAATGAATTTCTTTAGTTTTTTTTGGGTATTGGATTGCTTAACTCTTATAGGAATCTGGGTAAAATCCATTTCTTTTACCCGTTTTATAATTCCACTTAAGGAATAATTTTTCATAAAGATCTCTTTAAGAAAATGACTAATAATTTTATTCCATTGCTCTTTATTTCCCCAATAGTGGCCAACGATGTGGTCTGCTGGCTGCAATGCGGAATATTCATTCAGCCCCAAAGAAAATGCGAATTGTTCTATCAGCCTTCTTGTTACACCATCTGCGCACATTTCATCATTAACTCCTAACGTTAAGTCCAGACAGTCAAAATGTTTGTTAGAAATACCAATAAGTCCAGCATTCCACATAGTAGAATTTTCATCTATCTTGATATTATTATAAACTTTCCCTTTCATTTGCTTCCACATCAACTTTTCGGTTTTTGTAGAAAGTTTGGACAGTTTTCCTTCTTTTATATGCATATAGTTTTGCCCGTTTTTCATACCATTACGCAAATAATCTATGTCCTGATAAAAAAAAGTGTCACCATCCAGATATAGAATAGAATCCGATGGATATTTTTGAGCAACCATCTGAAGCGCTTTAATTTTTACACGCCAGAAAAACTGATATTTTCCTTCCCATTCTAACACGACCTCCCGGTTGATTGGTAATATTTCTATATTATTTTGAAACGAACTGAATAATGATGGATCTTCAGCGACAACGATAATCCTGTCTTCAATACTTTTACGAGCCATGGCTGTATACATTGAAAAATATACCTGTTGGTAATTATCCAAATTATTGCCAAATACTAAATATACAATATTCATAAAAATTATATTTGAAAGCCTTTAGTGGCACGATAAATTGTATTTTTTGGTAAATTTAGTGTAAAAACAGCGGATATTAAAAATTTGTTTGGCCTAATATTTTCTATTAAATTGCAGCATAAAATATTTGACAAATATTGTAATTTATGATAGACTTATTTTTATTCAAAAAATATAATAATTGATTTTTCTCCATCCCTAACTTAGTATTAGCCTATTACAATTTTCATGAATAATTATCCTCTGATAAGTCTAATAATTCCTTGTTATAACGCAAAACAGACCTTGGGAAAGTGTCTGGATTCTGTAATACAACAATCTTATAATAACTTAGAAATCATCATTATCGATGATGGTTCGACTGATGGGACTTCAAGAATCTATGAAGATTTCCAAAGCAGGGATGAAAGAATAAAAATTTTTAAGCAGAGCAATTCAGGTGTATCCAAAGCGAGAAATAAAGGTATAAAAGAATCAATAGGTGAATATATTTGTTTTGTGGATTCTGATGACTGGGTAGAACCGAATTATTGTTCCGAGCTTTATCATTCTCTTGTAAGAGAAAATGCGGATATTTCTATTATAGAAGCTTCTTATGAAGATGAAAACGGAAATGTTGTTTTCAACAAGTCTATTTCCGAAGAGAAGGTGTTTGATGGAAAAAGAGCTTTGTATCTTTTATTAGAAGATGATGTCATACAAAGTCACCCGTGGGGAAAATTATACAAAGTCTCATTTTTTAAAAATGTAAACTTCCCCGAAAATCTGAAATGTTATGAAGATTATTCAACACTTTTTAAGATTTTTGATAAAGCCATAAAAGTTGTCAAATCTAATAAGAAGCTTTATCATTATATACAGCGTGAAGATAGTCTTTCGCATAATCTTTCGCCTGAAACTTCATATGATTTTTATTTATCTATCATTGATGTTTATACATTCTGGCAAAGCAAAGCAGAAGTAAAAAACGAACCAAATATTACAAAAAACATCATCAGAAAACTTTTAATGGTTCTCAAGCGGATTCTCCGTCAGACAAATAAAGAAAAAATGAGAACAGAAAAGGAAGAAATTCGGCAGTCCTTTAAATCTTTTCTAAAATTTTCTGCTGCAGATATCGGTTGGGAGTATTATTTTTATGTGCGCCTGTATTATTATTACCCCAATTTATATACAAAACTAATTTTAAAAAGTGACAGAAAAACCTCTGTTGTCTAATTTTGTGCCTTGCGGTAATGTCGGAAAATATGCTGAAGCTTATATAAATTCTGTGATCTTACCTTAAAATTTGGAATGAATTTTAATCAATGGTAAAGGATAGAATGAGATAGTATAATTTTAATAATATCAATATGAAATTTCAAAGACTTCGGATATGAAAAAAAAGGAACTTCCCAATGATAGTTTAACAATAAACCAAATTATTTCCGAAAAGAATTATTTTTAAGTCTTGGTACAAATAAAAGAAATATACTTATCATCCATTTGAAAATACGCCAAGCTACCGGATATTTTTTTATATGCAAAACTTGTTTTATTCTTTTTGCCCGGCTTTCCCTAGTTAATTCCGCATCTTCAATATAAGCTGGAAAATATTTATTCAGTGTTGCCTCTCGTTCCTGTATATAAATTGGCAGGTTTTCTAGTTTTGCAGAAATACCCGAAAAATCATAATAACAAATAATTTCGTTCAGATATTTATGTGAAACATTGTGGATACAAACAAGGATAATAAAAAATTCCCAATCTGCACAAATTTTGTAATTTTCATTATAAAAAAAATAGTCACTGAATAAGGATCTTTTAATAAAGGCTGCCTGATGATTGAGACCACCATCATAGAAGAAGCCAAATGTTAGATTTTTTGGAGCCTTTATGACTTTTCTGTAACCCTTATCATTAAAGAAAACAGAATCTCCATATAAAATATCAATGTTGAGATCTAATTGATTTCTAATTTTTTCCAGAACAAACTCATCATAAAAAAAATCACCACTGTTCATAAAGATGATATACTCACCAGTGGCCTTCCTAATACCTTTGTTCATGGCGTTATAAACTCCAGAGTCTTTTTCGCTAACCCAATAATCAATCTTTGAATTGTTTTCGATCAACTCCTTACTCCCATCCGTACTTTCTCCATCGATAACCAAAAATTCAAAATCAGACCAAGTTTGCTTTTTTATAGAATCAAAAGTTTTTATCAAACCTTCCTTATTGTTGTAATTTATGGTAACAATTGTTAATTTAACTGACATTGTATTTTTTATTTTTAGGAAACTGCCTCCTTATAGACTTTCAAACATTTTTCTGCAGCGTCTTCCCAATTATATTTTTTCACTTGTTTGATTCCTTTTTTTATAAACTCTGCTTTTAATGCTTTATTATCCAGTAACATTTGAATTTTATTTTTCAAATCTTCTTCTGAATTACTATCAAAATAAACCCCAGCCTCTCCTGCAATCTCGGGAAAAGAACCATGTTTTGTTAAAATAATTGGACAACCAGACGCCATCGCTTCCAAAACCGGAATTCCAAATCCTTCATATAAAGAAGGGAAAACAAAAAGCTCAGCGTTCTGATAAAAATATCCAAGTTCATTTTCTTTAAAACTCTTCTGAACTATCTGTCTCTCCAACCGCAAACTTTTAATCCATTTTACTTCATCATCATCAAACTCTCCTCCCCCTGCTGCCAGAAGACTTAAATTAGGATTAGCCTGTAGCAAAGGTGCTATAGCTTTAACTAAAAATTTAAAGTTTTTATAATTGGCACGAGATCCTACATATAAAATATAACTAGGGGGCAAATTAACTTTTACATTGGGCTCAATTTTTATTGAACTGCCGTGATAGATTACTTCTATTTTTGAAGGATCGATTTGAGGGTAAAATTTGAGAATATCTTTTTTTGTATTATTAGATACTGCTATTATTTTAGTTGCTTTCTGTATTAATATCGATTTGTACTCAACTACATTATAAGGATCATTCTCAAAATACTCCGGCATCAATTCATGAATCATATCATAGACAGTAAGAACAAAAGGTTTCCCATTAATCTTATTCAGAAAGTACGGATTATAATAAGTGGGTACAAACAAATCATAAGAATTTTCTTCAAATTTTTTATTAAGCAGTTTCTCAGATTTCTTTTTTCTAATCGTCTTTGTACTAATTTTAAGAGCCGATAATATACTATAAAACGAATTAAGTATATTATTACGAACAAGTAATTCCGTTTTGCTAATATAAACATTATCAGATCTATAAAGAGGCAAAACAATTTCTATTTCCTTTTTCTTAGAAAGAATAGAAAATACTTCCGCATAATATCTTGATATTCCGCCGTATGTCTGCTGATTAAAAATTTGAGGATCCAATAGTATCTTCATGTACTCAAAATATAAATTTTGATATCTTCTTATTACAAAAATCCAGCTTATTATTGTTGTTGTTAACTAAAATTGCGAGATATTTCTTATTGTTTTTAAACTTATTACATTTGATTGGCCAGCTAAAGCAATTATAATATTTTAAAACAAAGATCTCCTTATTTAAATAAATTTTGATTATTTAAAACCAGTTTTTCTCAATATCAATTAGGAAATTTTCAAGACAATTACTAAAAAATTATTCTCTGTCATACTCATCCTCCAACCTCACAATATCATCCTCGCCAAAATAAGTCCCCGTTTGCACTTCAATAAAAACAACAGGCTTATCAGTAAGGTTCATGATTCTATGCTTTGCACCAAGCGGAATAAAAACACTTTGTCCATAAGCTAAGGAAATCTCTTCACCATCCAGAACAATTGTAGCATTACCTTCAATAATTGTCCATTGCTCTTGTCTTTTATAATGGAACTGATAAGACAATTTTTGTCCTGGGTTTACTTCAATTCTTTTTAATTTATAGTTGGGTTCATCCGCCAAAACATAATATTTTCCCCAAGGTCTTTCGCCTATTTCTAACATACCTTTTATTTTAATTTACAAAAGTAGTATTTCAAAAAAGATTAACCAAATTCCAAAGGCAAAACGATAAGAATTTCTTAATTTTGCACCACAATTTTTTAGTCATGCAAATGGCTTGTAAAATAAATATCTGAATATGAAAAAAGTAAGAGTGCGTTTTGCACCAAGTCCAACAGGAGCTTTACATTTAGGAGGCGTTAGAACTGCTTTATATGATTATCTTTTTGCTAAAAATAAAGGTGGAGAATTTGTTCTTAGAATAGAGGATACAGATACTGCAAGATATGTAGAAGGTGCAGAAGATTATATTATGGACTCCTTGGAATGGTGTGGAATTATTCCTGACGAGAGTCCAAGAATTGGTGGACCTTATACACCTTACAGACAATCTGAAAGAAGAGACATTTACGATAGATACAAAGAACAGATCCTGAAAACAGATTATGCTTATTTAGCTTTTGACACGCCGGAAGAATTGGATGCAATCAGAAAAGACTTCGAAGCGAGAGGCGATGTTTTCTCTTACAATCATCAGACAAGACAACAACTTAAAAATAGCATTTCTCTTTCCTCTGAGGAAGTTCAGAAATTGTTGGATGCAAATGTTCCTTATGTAGTTCGTTTCAAAATGCCGATTGACAGAACACTTAATCTTCAAGATATCATTAGAGGAAATTTTTCTGTAAACACTAATACATTGGATGATAAGGTCTTGGTCAAAAATGATGGAATGCCAACTTATCATTTTGCCAATGTGGTTGACGATTTTGAGATGAAAATCTCTCACGTGATTCGTGGCGAGGAATGGTTACCATCTATGCCTTTACATGTTTTATTATACGAAGCAATGAATTGGGAAGCTCCTGAATTTGCACACCTCTCATTAATTCTAAAACCAGAAGGGAAAGGAAAATTAAGCAAAAGAGACGGTGCGAAATTTGGATTCCCTGTTTTCCCTATGGATTTCAAAGATCCTGAAAGTGACGAGATCTGGAAAGGCTACAAAGAATCCGGATATTTCCCTGAAGCTTTCATCAATATGACAGCACTTTTAGGATGGACACCTGAAAATGACAGAGAAATAGTTTCTATGGAGGAAATGATTGCTGAATTTGATCTTCATAAAGTTCATAAAGCCGGTGCAAGATTTGACCCTCAGAAAGCAAAATGGTTCAATCAGGAATATCTAAAACTTAAATCTGATGAAGAAGTTTTAGTTTTATTAAAAGAAGTTGATGATGTTAAAGCATTGAATCTTCCTGATGAAAAATTATTAAGAATAGTTTCATTGATGAAAGAAAGAGCAACTTTTGTGGTTGATATTTATAATGACGGAAAATTCTTCTTCGAAGCACCAAATTCTTACGACGAAAAAGCATTGAAAAAAGCTTGGAATGATACAACTTCTGCTATTCTAAAAGATTTCTCTATAAAACTTGAAACATCAAACTTTGAACCTGAAGCTTTGAAAGAGACAATTCATCATTTTGCTGAAGAACATTCTTTAGGTATGGGGAAAATAATGATGCCCCTTCGCCTTGCTTTAGTTGGTGAACTGAAAGGGCCTGATGTCCCAGATATTATGAATATCATCGGAAAAGAAGAAACGTTGGCGAGAATAGAAAAAGCAATCAGTTTAAATTAATTTGACAATTCAAATCCATTTAAAAAAAATAGATTATTTTTGAACGGTTTAATCCAAACAAAATATGGAGTATTTAGAATTTGAACAACCTGTAAAAGAACTGATCGAGCAGTACGAAAAATGTGTACAATTAGGCACAGAAAGCGGTATCGATGTGGATGAATCCTGCAAAAAGATCAAAACAAAAATAGAAGAAACTAAGAAAAAAATATACGGAAACCTGACGCCTTGGCAGAAAGTTCAGCTCTCCAGACATCCAGACAGACCTTATACCCTTGATTATATCAATGGTTTAGCGGATGCAGGTAGCTTTGTAGAACTTCACGGTGACAGAAACTTTGGTGACGACCCGGCAATGGTTGGGGGAATTGCCAGTATCAGCGGAAATACCGTAATGATCATTGGAACTCAAAAAGGTAGAACAACCAAGGAGCGCCAGCATAGACGTTTCGGGATGTCTAATCCAGAAGGTTATAGAAAAGCGCTTAGACTCATGAAACTGGCAGAGAAATTCAACATTCCTGTTGTTACATTAGTGGACACACCTGGGGCTTATCCCGGTCTTGAAGCAGAAGAGCGTGGACAAGGTGAGGCGATTGCCCGAAATATCTACGAGATGTGCCAATTAAAAACACCTATCATCACAATTATCATTGGCGAAGGTGCAAGTGGGGGCGCATTGGGAATTGGAGTTGGGAATAAGGTCTATATGATGGAGAATACTTGGTATTCTGTAATTTCTCCAGAAAACTGTTCTGCAATCCTTTGGAGAAGCTGGGAATATAAAGAAACCGCAGCAACTACAATGAAGCTGACAGCTGATGATATGCTTAAACAAAAATTGATTGACGCCATTATTCCAGAACCACTTGGAGGTGCTCATTATGACCTTGCAGCAACTTTTGAAAATGTAAAAAAAGTATTATTAAAAGATATCAAAACACTTTCTAAAGAGCCTGTTGAAAAATTGGTAAATGACCGTCAGGAGAAATTCATTGCGATGGGAGAATTCAAAGGGTAATTATATTTCTTTGATTATATATAAAATTAAAAACCTTTCGGAGTTTGAAACTTTGAAAGGTTTTTTTGTTTCTATTGATTGACATTATGTTGAATCTGCGCCCCGACTTGAGCGGACTCTTCGAGAGCCTCAGAATGACATATTAGGAGCACTCGACAGGCTCAGTATAAACTAAAGGCGGATTAAGTTGCCCAAAAATTAATAAATAAAAAAAAGCGATTCAAATAATTGAACCGCCTTTATTTTGTAGAAAATCTAATGATTATTCAGCATCGAAATCAGCATCTGCTTCTGCAGAAACTTTTTCGCCTTCTTCTTTAGATTTTTCTTTATCTGCTTTTCTTTGAGACAGACCATCTTTGATAGAAGCTGAAACTACGCTCAACAACATATCGATAGATTTAGAAGCATCGTCATTTCCTGGGATTACGAAATCCACTTTTCTTGGATCTGAGTTAGTATCTACGATACCGAAAACTGGGATACCCAATTTTTTAGCTTCTGTTACTGCGATGTGCTCTCTCATAATGTCAACTACGAAAATAGCTGAAGGAAGACGAACCATGTCCGCGATAGATCCTAAGTTTTTCTCAAGATTAGCTCTTTGACGATCAACTTGTAATCTTTCTTTTTTAGATAAAGTTTCGAAAGTACCATCTTTCTTCATTTTATCGATAGAGTTCATTTTCTTAACTGCTTTTCTGATAGTTACAAAGTTTGTAAGCATACCACCTGGCCATCTTTCTGTGATGTAAGGCATATTAAGTTCAGCAGCATGTTTTGCTACTACTTCTTTCGCTTGCTTCTTAGTCGCTACGAAAAGAACTTTTTTACCTGCAGAAGTTAATTTTTCCAAAGCTGTACAAGCCTCGTCCAATTTAACAGCTGTTTTATGTAAATCTACGATGTGAATACCGTTTTTCTCCATGAAAATGTATGGAGCCATATTTGGATTCCACTTTCTGGTCATGTGACCGAAGTGTACACCAGCCTCTAAAAGGTCTTTTACATTTGCTTTTGCCATGTTTTCTTGTTTTTGTTAGTTTACTTTCCGCTTTTCTGCAATCAACTTTACTTTAGATGGGAGTAAAGTTTGGATGCTAAACATAACGGGCAATATTTTTGGTTGGATAAATAGACTTCAGAAATAAGACAATCGATGAAAAATCTGATATATCCAATCTGTTGTCCAAAAAAAATTAACGTTTTGAGAATTGGAATCTCTTTCTCGCTTTTTTCTGACCTGGTTTCTTTCTCTCTACCATTCTTGCATCTCTAGTCAACAATCCTTGTGGTTTAAGAACCAAACGGAACTCTTCGTTGATTTCGCACAATGCTCTTGAAACACCTAGTCTGATAGCTTCTGCCTGACCAGTGATTCCTCCACCAAAAACATTAACAGTTAAGTCATACTGACCTGCAGTTTCTGTCAACAAAAATGGCTGATTAACTTTGTAAACTAAAACATCTGTACAAAAATATGTTTTAGCATCTTTTCCGTTTATAGTAATGTTACCAGTCCCTGGCTTCACATAAACTCTTGCAACAGAAGTTTTTCTTCTTCCGATTTTGTGTACTGTAGACATATTAATTATTTGAATTCGTTAACATTGATTACTTTTGGCTGTTGAGCTTCGTGTTTGTGCTCAGTTCCTTCATATAGATAAAGGTTCTTGAATAAAGCTGAACCTAATCTGTTTTTTGGCAACATACCTTTTACAGATTTTTCCAACACTTTAAGAGCATCTTTTTTCTTAAGCTCTTCAGCAGTCATAGACTTCTGACCTCCTGGATATCCAGTGTGCCAAATGTAAGTTTTGTCTGCCCACTTGTTTCCGGAAAGTGTAACTTTCCCAGCGTTCAAAACGATTACATTGTCTCCACAATCTACGTGCGGTGTGTAATTCGTTTTGTGCTTACCTCTCAAAATCTTTGCAACAGTAGAAGCTAGTCTTCCCAACGGTTGCTCAGCAGCGTCTACCACAACCCATTCTTTATTAGCGGTAGCCTTGTTTGCCGATACTGTTTTGTAACTTAATGTATTCACAATTTATCGTTTACGATTAAACATAATTTTTCCTCAAAGGGTGTGCAAAGGTATGAATTTTTTCTTGGATGAAAAATTTTCTCCAGAAAAATATTTTAATTTTCTAAAAATTAATACGTTAACCAATCATTAATTGACTGAAAACTTTCTGAAATTTGTCAAAATAAGCTTTATTTATAATTCGAGATTTTTATATTTTTGAGGAAAATTCTATAAAATGAGCCACGGAAAACTGAGAGAAGAAAAAGATTGCCTTAATTGCGGGCACATTGTTGAGGAACATTATTGCCCACATTGTGGTCAGCAAAACATCGAGACCAGACAACCTTTTTATTATCTCTTCACTCATTTTGTAGAAGACTTTACCCATTATGACGGACAATTTTGGGGAACTCTTAAAAATCTTCTTTTCAAACCCGGTAAATTAACTAATACTTATTTGGAAGGCAAAAGACAAAAATTTGTTCCTCCAGTTAAGCTTTATATTTTCATCAGTTTTATCACATTTTTCCTGTTTGCCGTATTCCCTCCTTTCAATATTAATTTCGAAGGCAGAAAAGATTCAAAAAAAGAAAAAATAGTTTCATTGAATAGACTTGCAGAAACTTCAAAAAAGCTTGACAGCATAAGAACGGAAGAAAAGATGAAAGGAACGGATTCTGTAACAATTAGTAAAGTGAATGCTTTGCTAAAGGATTCTGCAAAATTAAGCGATATCGAAGACAGTTTTGATATGAGCAAAAAACTGGATGATGATTTTGAGTTTAATGGCTATACAAACAGAAAATCATATGACTCTGCAAAAGCAAAAAATCCATCGTTTTACGATTTCATCAATGTTCCTGTTGCGCATAAATTTTTTGAATTAAAAGAAAAAGGTGTTACAAAAGGTGAAATCCTAAAAAAACTAGGCGAGACGTCTTTTCATAATCTGCCCAAAGCCTTGTTCATTTATCTTCCGATTTTCGCATTTTTCCTGTGGATTTTCCATAACAAGAAAAAATGGTGGTATTTTGACCATGGGATCTTCACATTGCATTATTTCAGTTTTTTATTATTGACCATTTTGTTATTTTCCTTTTTATATAAATTGGCAGATGTAACACATACTTCAATTAGTGTCATCATTTATTTATTGATGAACGTGATATTCTTCTACAGTATCATTTATTTTTTCATCGCTCACTACAAAGTTTATCACACGCACGGTGTCATTAGTTTCATCATTGGTAGCATTCTGTTTATGTTTAATTTCTTTGCATTTATGTTTTTGGTTGTTGGACTTGGAACCGTAAGTTTCCTGATGATTCATTAAAAATAAAAAGCCGGACTTCTTTCGAAATCCGGCTTTTAAATTATATTTCTAAAATTAATACCTCAACGATTTGCTTTCCCGGAAGCTTGCAATCATATAATATGCTACGAAAACTGTAGAGAATTTGATGATGGACGGAACAGCTGTTTCAAAATCAAAAAAGATTAATCCAACAGCTACCAGAAAAACAATTCCAATCAGGGAAATTCCCATTTTTTTGGGAAGCGGCCATTCCGGATGGTCCACAAAATACGCCAATCCCCAGCCAATCCCAAAAGCAGAAGCGACATAAAGCTCCACCCAAAAATCTGCCTGCTCTCCTGTAAAACGTCTTAAGAAAAAACTAATCAGGGTTCCAATTATGAAATACATCAGCGCTTTTACCATTTCAAAAAATTTTGACAAAAGTAAGAAATGTAATTTGTACAATAGAAAAGTTTTGCAAAACCACAAAAGCTATTTGTCCTTTTTCAGTTTACAAAAAGTTTCTATCAAGTTTTATTTTGTGACTTTTGTGGTTTAAGCTTTTAATAATTAAAATCAATCAAGTGCAAAACGCTCCTCAACAAAATTCCTTAGATTTGTGTAAATGATATTTTTATGCGCGAGGTAAGACTCAATTCTATTCTGGACAACGACTTCTACAAAATCACA
The DNA here is from genome assembly GCA_003248755.1 of Chryseobacterium sp. Classification (GTDB taxonomy): domain Bacteria; phylum Bacteroidota; class Bacteroidia; order Flavobacteriales; family Weeksellaceae; genus Epilithonimonas. The sequence continues at coordinate 19,850 of QFQW01000030.1, forward strand.
ATGCAAAATGCGGTGGTAAAACTTTTTACCAATGAAATTGTAAAATACGAATTCATCAATCGTGGCAAACACAGTTTTCCCGAGGGTTTTGCAGAAGAATTAAGGAAATCCGTCAATGCAATGGCAGAACTAAAACTGACCAAAGACGAAAAAAAATATCTGAAAGTCACTTGTCCTTATCTTGCTCTACCCTATCTCGATTTTTTGGAAGGTTTTCATTATGACCCATCCGAAGTGAAGATTGAACAAAACGGAAATGAGCTAAAAGTTTCGGTTGAAGGTCTTTGGTACAGAACAATTCTTTGGGAAGTCCCTCTCCTATCGCTCATCAGCGAGCTTCATTATGAGATGAATCACATGGAACGACAAACCAACGAGGAAGTCATTAATAAAACTGTAGAAAAAGCAGTTCATCTTACAGAATTGGGAGTTCCTTTTGCTGAGTTTGGAACACGAAGAAGACATTCTTATAAAGTTCACAGATTGGTAATGGACGCCTTGATCCAGGATAAAAAATCAACTTTTACAGGAACTTCCAATGTTCACTTGGCGATGCTTTACAGGGTAAAACCAATCGGAACACACGCTCACGAATGGTTTATGTTTCATGCTGCGGAATTTGGTTTCAAAATGGCCAATTCTATTGCTTTGGAAAATTGGGTGGATGTTTATCGTGGTGATTTGGGAGTTGCACTTTCCGACACTTATACGACGGAAGTTTTCTTTCAACAATTCGATAAAAAATTTGCAAAGTTGTTTGACGGTGTTCGTCACGACAGCGGTGACCCTTTTGAGTTTGCTGATAAAACCATTGCACATTATCAGAAACATGGCATCAACCCATTATTCAAATACATCATTTTTTCAGACGGTTTGAATCTCGAAAAAGTGGAAGAAATCACGAATTACTGCAGAGGAAGAATCGGGATTTCTTTCGGAATCGGAACTAATCTGACGAATGATGTCGGACTCAGACCAATGAATATCGTAATGAAACTCATCAGCGTAAAAGGCATTAATAATGAATGGATTCCGACAGTGAAGTTGTCTGACGAAAAAGGGAAATACACCGGCGACCCAAAAATGATTGAGTTGGCTAAAGAGTTTTTGAGAATTAAATAAACTAAAATAAACACAATATAGAAATCCGTTAAAATGACAACTTTTCCAGTAACAACTTCTACATTATCAGAAACAGAATTAGGAAATTTTATTCAAGAAAAATATGATTTAAGTGAAAACTTCGAGTGTAAATTATTTCGGACTGGAGTTAATCACACTTACTTTTTATCAAACACTCAAACGAAGTTTGCTGTCAGAGTTTATTGTCATCAGTGGAGAACAAAATCAGAAATCCAAGAAGAAGTAGAACTTTTAAACTTACTTAAAACTCATAATCTTTCAATTTCATTTCCAATTCCTGATAAAGAAGGAAAATTCATTCAGGAAATAAATGCGCCGGAAGGACTTCGACATGTTGTTGTTTTCACATTTGCAGAAGGTGAAAAAATGCGATTTATGACCAATGAAACCTGCTTTGCAATTGGTTCGCTTATGGCTGATATTCACAATATAACTGCAACTAAAAAAATCGAAAGGATAAATTATGATTCTGATAGTTTGTTGAATAAACCTTATGATTATCTGACTTCTTATTTTCATGAAGATTTAGATGAAATGAAATATCTCAAAGAAATCCGCTCAAAAATATCCAAGAATTTTGCAAAAAATGCTTTGTCAGAAAATCAAAAGGGAATAGTTCATTTGGATATTTGGTACGATAACTTGAGTGTAAATAGTGAAAAGGAAATTACCATTTTCGACTTTGACAATTGTGGAAACGGATTGCTGATTTTGGATATTGGTTATTTCTGCAAACAATTATTTTTCATTGAATCTGACAAACAGATCTATGAATCAAAAGCTGAAAGCTTCCTGAACGGCTACAGAAAAAAAAGAAATCTATCAAAAAATGAACTTAAACTGATTCCGGATGCGGGTGTATCCATTTTCATGTTTTATCTTGGAGTTCAGGCGCAGAGATTTGATTGGTCTAATATATTCTTTACAGAAAACTATCTCAAAATGTTTGTTGGAAGAATAAAGAACTGGATAGATTATTATGAAATTAAGAGCATTTAAATTGGCGAAAGAGTTTTTGAGGATAAAATAAAATTTATCTCAAATCACACGTTCAGATTTAGTCATAAAAGAATATTCTTATTATAACAATCAAAATTAAAAGACATCATTGCAAATCACACCTTTCTCGATTTAAAATACTGGGTATCAATTTTGTTAATTTTAATTAAAATTATTTTCAGTATCAAAAAATAATTTAATTTTACCATTAGTGAAAATTTATAAATAGCTATCAGGATTTGAATGAATTCTCCTTTTGGCATCAATTTTAATACTTATAAAAACACATTATAAATTATTTTATACTATGAGAAAAACAATTAAAATCGCTGCTCTTGCCCTGATGGTGTCAATGACAGCTGTTTCTTGTAAAAAGAAAGTCTCTGATGCCGATCTGACATCACAGGCAACAACTGCAATCACTGCTTATCCCGGAACTTCTGTTGAGGTGAAAGAAGGACAGGCACACCTGAGCGGGGTTTTCGCAACCGAAGCTGATAAACAAGCAGCCATAGACGCACTTAAAAAAGTTCAGGGAATCAAAGACGTTCACGATATGGCAACTGTTGCTCCGGTGGCAGCGCCTGTAGAAGTGAATACTGTTGACGCCGCTGTTTTACAAAAAGTGAACGATGCTCTTAAGGACATCCCGGGCGTGAAAGCTGAAGATGTTGCCGGAACATTGACTCTGACAGGTTCTACAACTTCTGCAAACGCCAGAAAAGTAAAAGAGTCTGTAGATGCGCTTAAAATTGGTAAATACGATAACAAAATAACTGTTAAATAATTATGAGCTTACAAGACAAATACTCAAGTGTAGTTTCTGCAGCTCAGTCTGCCGGACTTTCCGACCTTTCTGTTCAGGAGCAGGACGGTATTTTGTATATCACAGGAAAAGCCACTAACAGTGCTGCAAAAGACACAGTTTGGAATGCTTTAGGCACAATTGACCCATCTTATACAGCAACAGACATTAATATTGACGTTCAGGTTTCCGGATTGGCAACTGGTGCTTCTTTAACGGTTGCAACAGACGAGTCAAATCTTAACATCAGACAAGAGCCTTCCACAGAAGCTTCTGTTGTAGGGAAAGCAGCGAAAGGTGAAGTTGTAACTTTGGTAGAGCAGTCTTCTGACGACTGGTGGAAAATCAAAACCAAAGATGGTGAAGAAGGTTATGCTTATTCAAGATATTTGAAAGCCTAATTCTGAATCTTAATAAAAAATGAAACCTCTGATTTTTCAGGGGTTTTTTCTATTTTTGGAAAAATTCCTTATCGTAAAATGTAATTAATGATAACATCTTTATGTAAACTCAAAAAAATTAAATGACAAAAAAACTCTGGTTTCTTCTCTTTTTTATTGTTCTGAAAGTAAATTCGCAAACTTTCAGCATCCATGGAAAAGTGACGGATGAGAATAATAATCCAATTGAAAATGCAACGGTTTCATTAATCAAGCAAAAGGATTCTTCTATCATCAATTTTACTGGAAGCAATAGAAAAGGAAACTTTGAAATCAAAATTCCGGAGCAAAAAGAGATATCATTTTTACAGATTTCCGGAGATAAATTTCGTACGTTTTCTAAAAAACTTGAAATCATTAATAAAGATGAAGATCTCGGAACTATCAAATTAGAAAAAGAATTAATCACCAATATCGAAGAAGTTCAAATCACGGCTTCTCCCGTAAAAATCAAAAAAGATACGGTTGAATACAATGCTAATTATCTTAAAGTAAAACCAGACGCCAAAATAGATGAATTGCTAAAAGAAATCCCGGGCGTAGAAACCGATGAAAACGGAAAGATTACCATTAACGGAAAACCTGTGAACAAGATTCTCATCAACGGAAAACCATTTTTCAACAAAGACGGAACAATTGCCTTACAAACTTTTCCTGCAGATATTATCAAGAAAATCCAGTTTACCACTTCAAAAACCAAAGAAGAGGAACTTACGGGAAGAACGCCGAAATCCGATAGTATGACGGTCAACTTCAATATTGATGAAAAGAACAACAAAGGAAACCTCAACAATCTAAGTTTTGGTTACGGCACCAACAAAAGATATGAAGGAAATCTTTTTATGACAAGATTCCAAAAAAACAGAAATATTGCACTGATTGGCGCTTCAAACAACATCAATACAACAGGTTTTTCCGTTGACAGTTTTTTCAGCAGTGGAACTAGAAGCAAAAATTCTGCGGTAAATGGAAGGGCCGTAAACAGCGGATTGATGAGGACATCTATGATCGGAGTCAATTACGCTGATAAAATCGGAAACAACATGGATCTGGAAAAACTAAGTCTGCAATATAATGACAGCAATCTGGAAACTTATTCCAAGACTTCTAGAACAACTTTTCTACCGGATTATAAGCTTGACAAAAATTCTGAACGAAGCGGAAATTCTGACAACCGAAAATTCACAGCGAATACAGATGCCAACCTTAAAATAGATTCATTGACTAATGTTACGATTTCTTTGAACTTCGCAAACACTTCTATTGATAACGAAAGCAGTAGCAACACATTTACTCTGCGAGACGATGAGAATCTTAACAGCAGCAAAAGTTCTACGAGAGGAAAATCGGAAAATAACAACTTCAGTCCAACGATTGGTTTGACAAAACGGTTCAAAAATGCAAAACGGTCTCTTTCTGCTTCAATCAATAATACGTTTGCACAAAGCGTTAACAGGATTTATAATCTTCAGGAAACATTATTTTTCCAAACACCGGAAGATAATGATTATCGGAATCAGTTTTCTCAAACCAAGAATTCGAGAAATCTCTTCGGAGCGGATTTTAAGTATTACGAACCAATATCCGATTCGGCAACGGTTTCTTTGGAAATGAATTTTGACCATCAGAATTTAAGCAGTGAAAAAACAGTTAATGATTTTGACATTAACTCAAATCAATATTCGGCGTTCAATTCGTTGCTATCTAATACATTAAATCAAAACAACGATTTTCTTAATACTGAAATCAATTATAATCTTAACAAAGAAAAATTGGTTTTTCGGGCTGGTATAAATTTTAATTATTCTAAACTTGACATTAATTCAATTTATAATCAGAAAAAGGTTCCTCTCAAAAAGAATTTTGCTTTGCCGGAATATGATCTGATGCTGCAATATAAGTTTACGAAAAGTAAAAGCCTGAGAATTGCAAACAGTGCGTCGTACAAAATTCCGTCTGCGATGGAACTAAATCCTTTTATTGATATTTCAAATCCATTAATTACAGTTCAGGGAAATAAAGAATTGAAAAGCACTTGGCAAAATTCAACAAATATTAATTATAACTCAACTGACATTGCGAGAGGAATTAATTATTATGCTCAAATGAATTTCAGTTATGTGAACAATGACATTGTGGATTTTTCTTATTTTGATGAATCCGGAAAGCAGTTCAGCACTTATGCCAACATCAGTGGGAACAAACATATCAACTTTAATACTTCGTTCTCCAAAAACTACAAATGGAATGGGAACCGTTTGAGAATTGCACCAACTTTTTATGCAACATATAATTACAGAAAGGGATTTATAAACGCAACATTGTTTACAAATGACATCTACACAGTTTCTCCCAGACTTAATGTAACACTTAACTGGAAGGATATTATGGACATCAGATCATCATTCATAATCAATTATTCCTATTCGCATTATACCAACTATAGTCTAGACAAAACGAAAGTTGCCAATCAAAACATCAATATCGGAACTACCAATTATTTTCTAAAAAAGGATCTTTTCTGGGAAAATGATTTTCGATATTCGAACAACTCGAACATTTCTGCAGGATTTAACCGAGCATCATATTTTTGGAATTCCAGCTTGACTTATCAATTTTACAAAAAGCAAATGATGCTGAAATTCAAAGCTTATGACTTGCTGAATCAAAGACAAAATATCACACGAACTATTGGTGATAATTATGTTGAAGACAAAGAAGAATTGATTTTGCGAAGATATTTTATGTTGACATTGATTTTGAAATTCAACAAAATCGGCGGAAGCAAATCTTAATACAAAACCTCTTTTGTAATAATGCTTTCGATATTATCCGGATAATCCACTTCTAATCGATTTTCAGAATTAATCCATTCTCGGATTTTAATTGGATCCAATTTGTCCGAATTGGCGATTCCCATTTTGTGAAGCGCGAACGCATTACATTCCTGTTCGTATTGATTTTCTATCGGAATGACGAATAATTTTTTATTCATAAAAAGAGCTTCTGCGGGTGTTTCAAAGCCTGCATTACATAGGATTCCTTCACAAGTTTCGAATAATTCCAAGTATTTCATCTCATCAATCGGGAAAATCTCCACATTTTTAAATTTCTGATGCTGTTTGGCATATTTTGAGAAAACCTTCCATTCTACATCAATTCTTGTCAGAAAATTTGTAATCACTTCATCCGAAAAGCTTGGAAGATAAACCAAATAATGACCTTTGTTCTCTGGATTGAGCTTTCTGATTTTTTGCCTGATAACCGGTTTTTTGATATGCGAATTATAATTTTCAAAATGAAAACCGATTTTCTTATCACAAGGAACATAATATTTCAAAATCAAATCTCCCAACCAGTCTTTTTTCTCAGGCTTAGGTGTTTCTTTAAAGGTCAAAGACGCTTGATGACTTAGTTCCACAATCGGTAGATTTCTCACTTTCGCAGCCCAACCTGTTAATGGTTCAAAATCGTTGATGATTAAGTCATACGCACTCAAATCCAAGTCTTTAATCACTTTTGCCGCTTTGCAAAAATTATTTTCAAAAAACGTTTTCTTGTAAGACAATCCGCCTGTTTTGTTATAAAGCAAAGAAATCCCTTTGAACCGAAAATCGATATCAAAATCAGACTTCAGTTGTGTCTGATGCCCACTGATTAAAGTATCTACAAGAGCATGTTTTTTTAAAATCGGGATGATTTCCTGAGCTCTCGCAAGATGTCCGTTTCCTGTACCTTGGAAGGCGTATAATATTTTCATATTGCTTTAAAAAATTTAAATATTTGTGTTTTTACAATTTTAAATTAGACACTTCGTCAAGTTCAGTGTGACAATTCTAATATTAAATGTTTTAGCAGTGTCAGTCTGAGGCTCTCGAAGACTTTACACAATCTGAGTCACAATTTTCATCAGTTCTGCGCTGTCAATCTCCTTCATTTCATCAGATTCATCTTCATTCAAGAGATGTTTGTGGTCTTCATACACGAACAATTTCCATTCGCCATTATGATATTCCAAAGCGGAAAGATTTTCCACCCAATCTCCGGAATTAAGATAGATACATTTCCCTTTCTTATTGGCCACTTCTCGGATTTGAGGCTGATGAATATGACCGCAAATCACATAATCAAATTCATTTTCAATGGCTAGTTCGGAAGCAGTCAATTCAAAATCACCGATATATTTCACGGCTTTTTTGACATTATTTTTGATTTTTTTCGAGAAGGAATATTTCTCTCTTCCCATTTTTTCCAATCCCCAGTTCACAAGATTGTTAATCGCAATCAGCAAATCGTAACCTTTCCCACCTAATTTTGCAATCCATTTGGAGTGCTGAACCGATGCATCAAAAACATCGCCGTGGAAAATCCACGCTTTTTTATCTCCAAGTTTCAGAACGTGTTTGTTACACAATTTCAGTTTTCCCAATTCGAAATCCGTAAAATTCCTGAATGCTTCGTCGTGATTGCCTGTGATATAAAAAACCTCCGATTCTTTGGTCGCAAACGAAATCAGTTTTTTGATAACCTTGAGATGAGACTTCGGAAAATAAGATTTCTTGAACTGCCAGATGTCGATGATATCACCGTTCAAAATCAAAGTTTTTGGACGGACAGAATTCAGATATCTCAGTAATTCCTTGGCTTTGCAACCATAAGTTCCAAGATGGACATCAGAAATAATGACAATTTCAACATCTCTTTTCATTCACAATCAGATTTGTACAAAGAACGAAATCTAATTTGAACTGTGCATGAATGCTATTTTATTTTTGTTGATGACAATCGGTTGTTTTTGTTTGATTCTCTTAATATTAATTTAAAATATTAGTGGTTATTCTCTCAAAAATATTAGTTTTGTTCAGTTACAATTTATATTAAAGAAATTTTAAAATTTTATTGGAACACAGAGCACACAAAGAATTTATAAAATAATGCTCAATAGTTCACAAAGCCGCTTCGCTTATAAGAGAATTTACTCTTTGTTAAGTTTTACGCCTTTGTGAGCCTTAAAAACATTTCAATAAATTATATCTCAGTGGACTTTGTGTTCAAAATATTTAAATATATAGAAAGTTATGAAGGGTCAGAATAAACTGTTTTTTGCAATCATTATTGCATTGATTTTGGGTGTTATTTTAGGAGGCGTTGTCCACACCAATTATCCCGATTCGGCAGATGACTTTTCAAAAAACATCAAACTTCTTGGAACGGTTTTCATCCGACTGATTCAGATGATTATTGCGCCTTTGGTTTTCTCGACTTTGGTGGTTGGGATTGCAAAAATGGGCGACATAAAAATGGTTGGTCGTGTTGGAACAAAGGCTATGCTTTGGTTTATTACCGCTTCTTTGGTTTCATTATTAATTGGATTGGTCTTAGTGAATTGGCTGGAACCGGGCCATGTTACAAAACTACCAATTCAAGACGCTTCTTCCGCTTCCGAAATTGTAAGCAATAGCAAAGGATTTTCGATGGAAGACTTTGTAAAACACATCATTCCAAAAAGTTTGTTCGAAGCTTTTGCGACCAATGAAGTTCTACAAATTGTTGTATTTTCTGTAATGTTCGGGATTGCACTTTCAGCAATGGGCGAAGACTATACAAAACCTGTTATCAAAGGATTGGACGTGATTGCCCACGCTATTTTGAAAATGGTAGGTTACATAATGTGGGTTGCTCCGCTTGGCGTTTTTGGAGCGATTGCAGCGGTGGTTGCTACCAATGGTTTTGAGATTTTCAAAGTTTATGCGATTTATCTTAGAGATTTCTTCTTTGCTTTGGCTGTTCTTTGGCTGGTTCTTCTTTTGGTTGGTTATATGATTCTTGGCAATCGTCTTTTTGATTTGTTGAGAAGAATCAAAGAACCATTATTGATTGCATTTTCCACCACAAGTTCCGAAGCCGTTTTCCCGAAATTGGTAGAAGAATTGGAGAGGTTTGGCTGCAATAGCAGAATCGTCTCGTTTATTTTACCTCTAGGATATTCCTTCAATCTGGACGGAAGTATGATGTATATGACCTTTGCTTCGATTTTCATTGCGCAGATTTATGGGATCGATATGCCTTTGGGACAACAAATCATAATGCTTTTGGTTCTAATGCTAACCAGTAAAGGAATTGCAGGGGTTCCGAGAGCCAGTTTGGTAATCATTGTTGCGGCGTGTGGAATGTTTGATATTCCGGTTGAAGGTATTGCTTTGATTTTACCAATCGACCATTTCTGCGATATGGGAAGAAGTATGACGAATGTTTTGGGTAATGCGCTTGCGACTTCGGCGGTGAGTAAATGGGAAGGACAGTTGGAGAGTTAATAGAATACGAAGAATCTGAAAAAAATCTTCACAATAGTATTTAACTCGTTGTACATTTTGGAGTATAAATAAAAATTATTTTTTATTTTGACATAATCTCATCCAGTTCAAATTATCATAGCAAAATTCAATAAGTACTGTTTTAACGAGTATTGAAAGTACTCCTTAAGAAGTGACCATCATCCAAAGTATCAGATATCTATCTGAGTACTTTATTTCTTTTTTAATTATACGTTAATATAGCATTCAAAGCTATTAAATTACACCTTACACTGACGACTGAATACATCTAAAAGATCCCTAGTTAACACCACCGATTCATCTAGCAATTTTGCCATGTGGTTTTTGTACATAATAATCTTCATCGATAGTAATTAACTGAAAATAGCGCAGTTAACCATTCCTTTTTTAATTAACTTTATACTGTAATTTTTGAACTTTCATGACTAATTGAATTGTTAACCATAAAACCTTACTTAAAAATGAACAAACTTTACATTACGATTTGTATTGCGCTTTTGATCATGGGATTTGCAAAATATAATCAGCCGCCAATAATTTAAAAACAGATGTCAAATATCATTAGAGTAATACAGGACTTATTCCTATTTTTGCTCTTCTGAAAAGTTTTATTACCATATTAATTATTCTCGCTATTGCAATCCGTCCGGTTTTGCCATTGGTTAACTATGTTATCAATTACGATTATATTGTTCAAAACCTTTGCGAAAACAGAAGTAAGCCAGAATCCACTTGTCATGGTAAATGCTACCTTGCCAAAGAACTTTCCAAAACCGAGAAACAAAACCAACAGAGTACTATAAAAATTAATAGTCTCGATGTATTCTTACCCAAAGAAGTGATTAGTTTTAATCATACTAACATTAATTCTGATATTCAAAATTCTAATTATTCGGAGTATCAGAATCACTATCATTCTCATTATTTCTCGGATATTTTTCATCCGCCTTTGATTTAATTAATCATTCAAAACCCTCTTTTTCCCAAGAAAAATCGAGGTTATCTTTATTAATTAAATCCTTTCCCAAAAATGAAATTCCATCTTTTGACGATACTATTATCAGTATCCATCCTATCCTGCGCACAAGAAACGCCAAAAGTAAAACAGGTAAAAATGAAACCTAAAACCGACCTGAAGGGTATAAAAGTCGTAAACGCAGAAGATCCAATCTGTCATATGAAAACAACCGATTTTCTAAAAGATACAGTGATCTACAAAAACAAAACCTACGGTTTCTGCAGCGATCATTGTAAGACTGAATTCAAGAAAAATCCTGCGAAGTATGTCAAAAACTAGTCGAAAAAAGAAACAGTCCCAAAATACTAAAAGCAAAATCATAATTCCATTGATTGTTGCTGCCATTATTTTTGTTGTGATTGGTGTAGGAACAAGCTATTTTAAGAAAAGCCTTTATACTGTGATGAAGGTTCCTAACTTTGAACTAATCAACCAAAATGGTAAAAAAATCACGAACAAAGATATGTTGGGAAAAGTCTATTTGGTAGAATTTTTCTTTAGTAGATGTCCTACAATCTGTCCTATTATGAACCAGAATATGAAACATATTCAGGATGAGATCAACAATCCGGAATTTGGAATCATCTCCATCAGTATAGATCCGGAAAATGACACGCCCGGGATTCTTAAAAAACATGCTCAATTGGTAGGTGCTACGTCTCCCAATTGGCACTTTTTGACAGGTGACAGAAGCTATATCGGGGAATTAGCGGATCAATTCAACATCTATGTTGGCGATAAAGAAGATAAAGCAGAAAGCCTGAATCATAGCGGAATGATTGCACTAGTGGACAAAGAAGGCAATCTCCGTTGCAGGTTCGATGAAAATAATATGCCCATTCTCTATTATTCCGGACTCAATTATGAAGATGCTGAAGGTAAAACTACCAATCTGAGAGGACAATTTCATCCCGATAGGGAACGCTTGATTGAGGACATTCAGAAACTCTTGAAATAGCTAAAGGTCATTGCTTTGAAGCATCTTCTTAACCTATTCCTTATTTTACATTTGGTATGCAAACCTGCTATACCCTTGCTGGACTACGCCGTGAACTATGACTACATCTCAAAGGTTCTCTGCATCAACCAAAGCAGGCCAGAGCTGCATTGCAACGGAAAATGTTATCTTGGCAAAGAACTCGCCAAAAGCAGTCAGGAGAATTCTGCCTCGTCCTCCAAAACTAAACAACTGACTCAAAAAGTTATTGATTTTTACATTCCCGTTACGATTACAGCAATCTCACAAATCTATAAAAAACACTATTCCAAAATCAACATCTCTCATCAGAAAGACTATACTTACCTATTTCTGAAAAACATTTTCCGACCTCCGATTTTCAATATTTTTAAACTTTAAAATAAATCATTTGGGCGATCCCCTCTCCGATGCTAAACCAGCTCTCGGGTCGGGTTGTCCGCTACTATCTTTTGCTTTCAAGGAAAGCAAAAGGATAATCGCTTCCATCCCTATCGCATTGGGAGTGCACAGTCATATTTAATCTCTAAAAATTTATCAATGAAAATCAACATATTTTTATCATTACTATTCATCATATTACTAACGTTATCTTCTTGTAGAAACAACGATGATGATGTACAAGATAATAGGGCGGGAACACTTCAGCTCAAATTTGAGAATGGGTTTAACAATCTGGGACAAATTGTTCTCAATCAAACAATACAAACCTCTTCCAACGGACAAAAACACAACTTCAGCACATTAAAGTATATCATTAGCAATATCACTTTAACCGATGAAAATGGTAATGAGTTCCAATACAACTACAACAATCCGGACAAAGGCGCTTTTATCATCAATCAAGCTGAAGCCAAAGCCGGAATCGTTTACATTGACCTATCAGAAATCCCCAAAAACAATTATAAAAAAGTCAAATTCGGATTAGGAATCAGTCCCAACGCCTATCTCATTGGTCAGGAAGGACAAGGTATTTTCTGGGAAAAAGCCAAACAAGAAGGAATGGCTTGGTCTTGGGCTGCTGGTTACATCTTCACAAAACTGGAAGGACAGTATGGGACTTCTGTTGTGGAAACTTCATTCATGAATCATTGTGGCAATATGGGCGACACAACAGCTAACGGAACACCCGATCTTTATAGAGAAGTGACTTTGGATTTACCAACCACAGCAAGAGTCGGCAAAGACATCAAGCCTTCTATCCATATTCTGGCCGATCTTAATCAATTCCTGAGTGGAAAAACAGCTTTAAAACTGAATGACACCAATAATATGGCCATGGGTTCCAGCCAACATTTGGTAGATGTAAGCAACAATCTGATTAATATGTTTAAAGTTGACCACGTTCACAATGATTAATAGATTTAATAATCTTTGGCTTGTCTTCGTTTTTATTAATATCATCTTAAATTCTTGTTCAGATGAGTATGAAGTTGAAGTTTTTGAAGAAGACAAAGTTTACCAACTGGAAATCCCAACCGATTTTCCCGCTTTAGCTTTTGATTTAGAAAAAAATCCCGTAACTGTGAATGGTATTGCTTTGGGAAAGAAGCTATTTTATGAAGGCAGATTATCCCGTAACAATACTATCTCTTGTGGTTTTTGTCATATTCAGGAGTTTGCATTTACGCATCACGGACATACTCTAAGCCACGGTATTGATGATAGAATTGGTATCCGAAATGCACCTCCAATCCAGAATATGGCGTTTCTTAGAAATTATACCTGGGATGGTGTAAGCCATAATCTGGATGAACGATCGTTGGTTCCTATCACTACGGATTTTGAGATGGACAGTACTTTACCGGAAGTTGTGGGAAAACTAAATACTGATACCCAATACAAAAAACTCTTCAAAGCAGCTTTTGGTGACGATAACATTACTGGAGAACGAATCTTGAAAGCCCTGTCTCAGTTCATGGTGATGATGATCTCTGCCGATTCCAAATATGACCAAGTCAAAAAAGGAACAGCCTCTTTTACTAATGAAGAGCTGCAAGGAAAAAACTTGTTTCAAAACAAATGTATAAGTTGTCATTCCGGAGAATTATTTACCGATGAAAGTTATAGAAATACAGGAATGTATTACAATCCACAATCAGATGACAGAGGGCGATATCGCGTAACATTAGATTGGAATGACAATATGAAGTTCCGTGTTCCAAGTTTAAGAAATGTAGAATATACAGCTCCTTATATGCATGACGGAAGGTTTTATTCTCTGGAAGCGGTTCTCAATTTCTATTCGGACAATGTCGAGAATCAATCCAATCTTGATCCGCTTTTGAAACAAAACGGACATATTGGAATCCCAATGGCATCTCAGGAGAAACATTACATCATTGCTTTTCTAAAGACTTTGAGCGACCAAAATTTTATTAACAACAAACAATTTTCGGAATAATGAAGAAGTTAATTTTAACTGTATTTTTAATTATATCCATTTCTGTTTTAGCCACAGAAAAAGACAGCTTATACATCCCGCAATATGAAACCTCCATCAAAAATCTATCAAAATATGAAGCTTTCTTTTGTGACGCCTGCGGTTGTGCTGCAGGAAACGGCTCATCCGGTTTCGAATCTCTTTTAAATCCACAATTCATCGGGATTAAATATTTTGTACAGCATTACAAAGCAAAAGAAAATCTTTTTACGAATGACTTGACGCAGAATCAATATTTTAATACGGTTCAGATTTGGGGGAAAATTCCGGTAACTGAGAAACTCAGTATCTATGGAAGTCTGCCATTTCAGTTTCATGAGAAGAAAACCTTACAAGGTGATATCGCTATTAATGGAATTGGTGATGCCAATGTTATGGGAATCTATGAAATTTTTAATTCCAACAACAGTTTTCATCAGTTAAATGGAGGAATGGGTATCAAGATTCCATTAGGTAAATTTGATGAGAAAGGAATTACTGGTATCAATCCGAGCTTCCAGCTAGGAACAGGAAGTTGGGATTATCTGTTGGCTCTGAGTTATAAATACCAGAAAAACCTTTTTGCATTAATGTTCAATACCGATTATACTATTAAAACCGAAAACAAAAAACATTATCAATTCGGCAACCAATGGAATTATTCTGCAACAGGATTTTACAGATTATGGAGAAATAATAACAGTACATTTTCCGGAAAATTGGGTTTCCAAGGCGAAATTTATGATTGGAATAAACAGTTTGGCGAAGTGATGCCCAGAACTGCCGGAAGTGCATTATATGGCAAACTCGGATTCGAAATGGCTTATAAAAAATTTAGTTTAGGAAGCGAAGTCATGTTACCAGCTTACACCAATCTTGCTGGTGGAGATATTGAAGCTAAATCAAGATTCAGCTTGTTTGTTAATTTCGGATTATAAAAAGGAACTTATATAAGTTCCTTTTTTCTTTAATTAATATATCTTTTCGTAAACCACCTGTCTAGGAAATCAATACTAATATTAAGCATATGATAATTTTCCCGAATCTGATTGTTAGAATGAAGACCTCTGATTCCATAGCCATAACCTATGTTCAAGACAATCTTATCCATCGGAATTCCTAGACCAACAGTTGCTTCCATTTTATTAATTTCACGATTATTCACTTTATAATATCCTGTATCATAATTGACTCCGAAGCGGTAAATGAAATTATCTGAAAAAATCGGACTGTTTTTTCTTTCCGGAAGTAACTCAAATCCTAATCCATAAACATTCTGTTTGTAATATTTTTCATTGGTAACCGTATTTTTCACCTGATCCCAATTACTTTGAGTGTAATCAAAAGAGATTCTATAACGATCATTCTTCATAAGACTGAAACCGAAACCAATCTCAAATGGCAAAGCTGAATCTTTGGAAGTCAACTTTGTAGTCAGACTATTGTTGTAATCTCTATTCTCTGTATAGATAACTTCTCCTTTTGCATCAAGCTTACTTTTGAAATTAACAATTCCTCCCAAAGTCAACTGTAATCTTTCTTTGGAAAAATATTTGTTATACTGCGTTCCTAGTCCATAACTGAAGCCTGTATATCTTATGTTTCTACTAATTTCCAATTCGGAAGTTGTAGTAATAATTTCTTTCCTGATAATTGTCCCGAAATTATTTTTCACTTTTCCACCCAGACTCCAATTGTTGTTGATTTTATAACCAAGTGTTACTCCAAGGTTTGA
This sequence comes from Chryseobacterium sp., assembly GCA_003248755.1. Lineage (GTDB taxonomy): Bacteria > Bacteroidota > Bacteroidia > Flavobacteriales > Weeksellaceae > Epilithonimonas. The sequence continues at coordinate 35,723 of QFQW01000030.1, forward strand.
AATGCCGCCACTGCCTTCATAAGTAATTGGGAAATTACCGGAAGTTCCTTCTATGGGAATTGTAGAAACCATCTTATAATCTGTTGATGTTGTTGGCTGAACATTCGCTCCAAGATAAAACTTATTAGAAACTCTCATTGCCAAACCAAGATTTGTAAAATTTCCGGCAATTCTTGTATCCGAACCTTGATTACTGGTAATTTTATCATATTTCAATAATCCTCCAATATCAAAAACCACATTACGCATATCAAGTGTTGTAATAGAAGCTGGATTTTTTGAATTGATATAATCTGGAGACTGCAATGCAATTCCCGTATTTCCTAAGGCAACATTCCTCGCATTATCAACATTATTGAAAGTTCCGATCCCGAAATAAGAATAGGGTGAAGAATCTTGGGCGTCTATTTTTTGCATCAGTATTCCAGCAAAAAATATCATTATTTTAATTTTTTGACACATAAATTTTACAATTAATAACCTAAAATGTAAAGTTGAAGTTTAGCTGGATTTGTACTATTTTTAGAATCTCCTACAATAACTTTCCCTGCAAGAACATCCAAATAAGAAGATGGATAAATCAGAATATTATAATTGGAATCTGCAGTTTCCGCCAATATGGTATTGACATAACTCAACAGATCCACAGTATAACTATAATCACTTTGAAACTCGCTGGTATCCGACAAAGAAATTGTAATTTCTGTAGCACCATCAGAATCATAAAAAGAAGAAACCACATTATTTTTTTTGTCCCCCAAATAATAATACAGCGTACTAGGATTATAGAAAATCTTGGAGTAATATCCCGCAACAGGCTTCAAAGATAGATTAGCACTGATGATTTTATAATTAGTATAAAGATTCTTAAGCGTTTTGAGGTAAGGTATTTCAACTTTTGTATAAACGCCAATGCCTGACATTAGATAAGTTTTATTTCCAAGGTTTTTAGATTCAATCGGTGTGGACGGTGTAAGACCGGCCAACTCCGAACCTGTAAAATCACTATCAATTTTATTATATTGATAAGTTGTACTTGGATTAAGATCGAGAGTATATTTCACATCCTCGGTTCCGTTTTGGGAAGCAGCATGATAATATATCCTGACAATATTGGAGACTTTTTCTTTGGTCGAATTATTAATCTGAGCTTGATAAGAAGAACTAATCCCAAAACGCAACATTGCATTATTATCAGTAGAAGGAACCAATGCCAATCCTTTATAGAAATTGAGAAAATACTCCTGACTATTGGCATCTTTACTTTTCAAAAGATTAAAAAGATTCTGTCCATAAGATTGATCCAATTTTATTTTCACAAAGCTACTGTCCGTATTTGGTCTGGGAAGAAACTCTGCAGTCCCGATTGAAGTAGATGAATAATTAAATTTACTCTTATTATAAAGATAACCGTTATTCAATCTGATTCTACTTTCCATCGGGTGAACATCCATTTTGAACGTTTTGAGTGTATCACCGTAATAAGAATCAATATTGGTAAGATACATCACAATAGAATCAAAAACGACATTGGTAGTAGTTGCAAGATTATAACTCTCAGGTGTCAGTTCAAAAAGAGAAGACGAGGTCATTCTACCGAATGTATTATCTTTTATATTCCCTACTAAGATTGCGCTTTTCCCAGATGTTACCACAGAATCCTTCATTACTGTTGACATTTTTACGGTAAGTGTATCAATCATTACAACTTTGGACTGTGCAGACATCCAAGAATTTCCTACTTCATAAGTGTTACTTTCTCTCTCACAGGAGCATAAGAAGAGAATAGAAACACACAACAAAAGACATTTGTACATATTATTTTTTTGTAAACATACACTGACTATTATATAGAGATAAAACATTTTCTTCCTTTCAGATTTAGTTTTCGACAAATCAGTTAAATTCTTAGATAATTCCAGATTTTCAAATCGATGTAAAATCTATCGAAAAAAAAACACGGTTTAACGACAAGAAAAGCGTGTTTGTCTAAAAAATTTTCAAAAGACTTGGGAATGAAGTTAATTTGCATCAAAAAATAAGAATGAGCAATAGACTTTCGGTTTTAGTTCTTGCAATGGCGGGGATTTTTTTAGTATCAAGCTGTCGAAATGATGATGACGATGACGAGTTGGTAGGAAATTGGGTGAGAGTTTCGGATTTAGACGGTAAACCACGCTCCAATGCTTCTGCCTTTGTAGTGAATGGAAAAGGATATCTAACTGGAGGTTACGATGGAGAGTATTACTATAATGACCTTTGGAGCTACGACCCAAGTGCTAATTCCTGGACGCAGAAAGCAGATTTCCCAGGCGTAAAAAGAAGTTCTGCCGTTGGTTTCGGAACAGACACTTATGGTTATGTTGGAACTGGATATGACGGACTTAATAAACTAAATGACTTTTACAAATATGATCCTACTGCTAATTCTTGGTCACAGATCCAAGATCTTCCCGGAACAGGAAGATATGCAGCTTTGGCATTCGGAGTTGGAAGCAAAGGCTATGTAGGAACTGGATATGACGGAAGCGAGCTTAAGGATTTCTACAAATACGATGAAGCTACATCCAGCTGGAGCACCATTACAAGTCTAGGAGGTTCTAAGAGAAGAGACGGAGCAGCTTTCGTTATCAACGGAACAGCTTACGTAGGTTTTGGAACCAACAATGGAAGTTTGGTTTCGGATTTTTGGGCATTTGACCCTTCTTCAGAAACTTGGACAAGAAAAGCCAACACAAGTGATGATGATGATACACAAAACCGTGCTTCTACAGCAGCTTTTGCAGCAGGCGGACTGGGTTATGTTTCTACAGGAACTGTGAGCGGCGTTACCAATTCAACATGGGAATACAATCCTTCTACAGATGACTGGACAGAAAGAACAGCTTTCGAAGGTTCTTCCAGAGAAAGTGCTTGCGCCTTCTCATTCGGAACTTATGGTTATGTTTTGACAGGGAACAGCGGTTCTTCTTACTTTGATGATATTTGGGTTTTCCACCCGACAGAAACCGAGAATGAAGATGATTAAAACATTCTGGAAGTTATTCCTATCAACAGGCATTCTTTTGATCTCCTGTCAAAAAAAGAATAATGAATTAGACATTAAAATAACCCAACAAGCCAACGGTTTTGGTTATCAGATCATAAAGAACAAAAAGGTATTTATCGATCAGCCATTTATCCCCGCAGTGCAAGGTGAACAATCTTTCCGAGATAGTTTGCAGGCTCGGAAAACCGCTGGTCTTGTGATAGAAAAAATAGGGAAGGCATCCTTTCCTCGAATCTCGGTAGATGAGCTGGACTCCATGAAGATTGAATACGAGATTCCAAAATTTCAATAAGCAAAAATTCCTTCGATAATTTATCGGGGGAATTTTGCACGTTAAAAAAGATTTATTTGTTATGAACACATTTTTGAGAAGCATCAAAACCATCTACGTCTATCACTGGATCATCTGGCTGGTTCTCATTGCTTTTAAACTGATAATGGATTATTCCGTTTTTGGACAATTCGCTTTACTGATGAACCTGAAAATATTCTTGTTCTCCATTCTGTTTTTCTATCTCAATTACAAACTATTTTTACCTTATCTCATCAAACAAAATCCAAGAAAGATATCCATAATTGTGATTTCTTTCATTGTGATCTATGTTGGATTGATGATAGCTTTTATGCCTCACTTTCCGCAGCATCCACAAGGTCGTCCTCCGTTTGCTCCGAAAGATTTTCCAAAACCTGACCGAATGATGAGATTCCGAAACGGACCGGATTTCCATGATATTTTCTTTAAAATCGGATTATTCTCGATGGTCTTTAGCACATTGATTTTCTTTGTTGATAAATGGATGGAAAATCAGAAAATGATAAAAGCCCTGGAATTCGAAAGACAATCCAGCGAACTGAAAATCCTCCGTGAACAGATCAATCCGCATTTCTTTTTCAATGCGCTTAACAGTATTTATTCCTTATCTATCACTCAGTCCAACGATACACCTAGAGTTATTTTGATCCTATCAGACATCATGCGATATGTTCTGAATGACAAAAACGGACAGAAAAATAATCTGAATGACGAAATCATCAATATCAAAAAGTATATCGAGATACAATCTATCAGATTTAATAAATTCAATAATATCAATTATCAGTTTCTGGGAAATTTTGGACATTATAAAATCGAACCATTACTTCTTCTTACTTTTGTTGAAAATGCTTTCAAATATGCTGATTTCGGAAAAGGACCTTTGGACATCAAGGTTCAGTTAAGAGATAATATTCTGGATTTTAACATCAGGAATTTTTACGAAAGAAAACCAAGCGAAAAAACCGATAACAACAAGCTTGGAATCAAGAATACAAAGATGAAACTGGACTTGCTTTATCCCGATAAATATCAACTCGATATCAATGATAATGGCTCCGAATATGAAATTAATTTAAAACTTACATTAGACTCCGACCAATGAATTGCATAATTGTAGATGATGAGGAACTGGCGCATCACGTAATCGAAGAATATATCTCCAGAATCCCTTTTCTGAATCTTGTGGCGAATTGTTATGACATTCAGGAAACGATTCAGGTTTTGAAAAATAATGCGGTTGATTTGATATTCTTGGACATCAATCTTCCGAACATCTCCGGAATCGAGTTTCTGAAAAGTTATAACAAACTCCCGAATGTAATTATCACAACGGCTTATGATAACTGTGCAATCCAAGGTTTTGAATTGGATGTGATCGATTATCTTTTAAAACCTTTTTCGTTTGAACGTTTTCTGAAAGCTGCTTACAAAAGTTTTGACCTTTATAACAATGTGAAGATTCTGCAGGAAACTGAAAATGAGATGAAAAACGCATTCATCTTTGTTCGTTCAAATAATGAGGATGTCAAACTTAATCTGAACGAAATTATTAGAATCAATGCTTTGAAAGATTACATTGTGATTTATACCAACACGAGAAAACTCATCGTTCATCAAACCATGAAATCGATTATGGAGAAAATCAACTTTGAGAATTTTATTCGGGTTCATAATTCACATATTATTTCGCTTCAGCATCTTCAAAGTGTGGGAAAAAACAGTCTTATGATCGCTGATGAAAGAATCCCTGTCAGCGAAAAATACAAAACTTATCTCTCCGAAATTGTCGATAGGTACAAATAAAATCCAATTTAATAATATCAATTTATTATTACCAAATCCATAAAGGCACAAAATATGCAATGTCGTAGTTATTAAATCACAAAATTTAT
>QFQW01000134.1 GCA_003248755.1 Chryseobacterium sp.
ATCTTTAATAACAATTACAGAATCTCCATTTTGCAATTCCTTCCCAAGAGAATCGAAAATTTTACCTTCAGAAGAAACTTCTGCAGGATCCCACTCGTAGAAACATTGGGAACAGACTTGTAAATTATCTTGCTCATAAGTGAATTCGGATTGGCATTTTGGACAAAGAATGGTGTCGCTCATAATTGATTTAAAGTTTAATGTTCAAGGTTTAAAGTTGGATTGCAAAGATAATCAAATTGCTGATTGACTTCAACCAACATTTATCAGCTTATTTTAAAGTCTAATATCTAGTATCTATTATCTAAAATCTTCTTTATATTTGTGCGCAACTAAAATAAATCGTTAAAATAAAAATGAAAAAAACCGCTTTATACGATAAACACGTTTCTCTAGGTGCTAAAATCGTTCCGTTTGCAGGATTTGAGATGCCTGTTCAATATTCGGGAGTTACAGAAGAACATTTTGCTGTCCGCGAAAAAGCGGGGATTTTTGATGTCTCTCATATGGGACAATTTTTCATAGAAGGTCCTTCGGCTAAAGACTTGTTACAGTTTGTGACCTCCAATAATGTGGATGCTCTTGAAAATGGAAAAGCACAATATTCTTGCCTTCCTAATGAAACTGGCGGAATTGTAGATGATTTGATTGTTTACAAAATCAAAGATGAAAAATATTTCGTAGTAGTTAATGCTTCAAACATTGATAAAGACTGGAATCATATCGCAAAGTACAATGAGAAATTCGGAACAAAGATGACAAATGCTTCTGATGAAATGTCATTAATCGCAATTCAAGGTCCAAAAGCTACAGAGATTCTTCAAAAATTAACAGAAACAGATTTATCAGCAATCCCGTATTATCATTTCACAATTGGTTCTGTAGCTGGTTTTTCTGATGTGATTATTTCCAATACAGGTTATACAGGAAGTGGTGGATTCGAAATTTATTTTGATAATAAATATGCGGAACAGCTTTGGGATTCATTATCAGAAGCAGGAAAAGAATTTGGAATGATTCCTTGTGGATTGGCTTCCAGAGATACGTTGAGATTGGAAAAAGGTTTCTGTCTCTACGGAAACGATATTGATGATACGACTTCTCCGCTTGAAGCAGGATTAGGCTGGATTACAAAATTTGATAAAGATTTTGTGAACAAAGCATTCTTAGAAAATCAAAAAAATGAAGGTGTTTCCAGAAAATTAGTTGGTTTTGAAATGCAGGAAAAAGCAATTCCAAGACACGATTATGAAGTAATTGATGCGGAGGGAAATATCATCGGAAAAGTAACTTCCGGAACAATGTCGCCAATGAAAAAAATCGGATTAGGTTTGGCTTACGTTGATAAACCGAACTTCAAATTAGGTTCTGAAATCTTTATCAGAATCAGAAACAAAGATATTCCTGCGAAAGTGGTAAAACTTCCTTTTGTTTAAATTATAAATTACATAAAAAAGCGTTCAATTTTTGAACGCTTTTTATTTTTTATAAATCTAATTTCTAGAACATCTATTTCAGATATTTCGTAATGCTCTCGCTCATTGGATTGGTTTTACTTTCAAAACTGTCAATAATATTACCTTTTTCATCCAATAAAATCTTCGTAAAGTTCCAGCCAATGGTTGTGTTTTTTACTCCGTTTTCCTTTTTGTCGGTTAAGAATTTGTAAATCGGTGCAATGTCATCACCTTTTACAGAAATCTTCGCAGCCATTGGAAACTGAACACCGTAATTTCTCTGGCAGAATGTTGCAATCTCGTGATTGGCTCCAGGTTCCTGCCCTCCAAAATTATTAGCAGGAAAACCAACAACTACCAATTTGTTTTTGTACTGCTCATAAAGCTTTTCCAAATCAGCATACTGAGGTGTGAATCCGCATTCGGAAGCGGTGTTGACAACCAATATTTTTTTGCCTTTGAACTTAGAAAAATCAATTGTAGAACCGTCAAGCGCTTCTACTTTGAAGCTGTGAATCGATTTTGCCTGTGCCTTATTTTTTGTAAATCCGAATAATGATAGCATAATAACAAGTAAATATTTCATAAAGATAATTTAAAAATCAAATTTAAAACAAGTTTGGGGATTTCTTATCAGTATTCCAAAACTTATAAAAGAATTAACTTTTGATTCGTAATCTCTTCTATAAACATTATAGGATAAAAACTAAGAGAAAATTTCAAAATCTTCTGAATAAAAAATAACCATTTTTAGGTATTTACTTGTGTTCTATTAGCAATTTATATTTGCTTAAAACTAATAATCATGAAAGCTTTTATTAATAGAAGTTTATTGTCAACTTGTTGAAAATGAATATTAAAAAAGCTTTATAGTTTGAGGCTTTGTTATTATAACAATAATTTAAAAATATAAAACTATGAAAACAAAATTATTATTACTACTTGTGCTTTGGGCGGGAGTGGTTTGGGGGCAGAGAAATGAATTTATTTTTACAAGAAAAGCGAAAGAAATGGGATTTGTAGCTTATCTAACACAGTTGAAATACAAATCGGAAATTCAAATGAATAATTTAATTAATGAAAAACCAAATGAAAAATCAAAAAAAGAACAAGAAGAGAATAGACTTAAAAAAGAGAAAATATACAAGTCACTGAAAATAAGCGTAGATGTTTTACTTAATCAAATGTTGGCAGACTTGTATAAAAGTAATTCTTTACGCTTGTATAGAAGTGCAGACAAATATATAAAAAAACAAGAAGAATTTCCTGAAAAATATAGTTCTTATAAAGATTTCTTAAAACATATTGATTCATTGAGCAATTCTTTATCAGCCGATAAGAACGAAAACAATACAAATGATAACCTAAAATCTATGACAGAAAGTAGCGGATTTTTTGATATTGTTCTTGCTTCTGATTGGACATCTGTTGGAACTCTTGTTTTTGATGTTTTTAAAACAAACCAAGAAAACAGACAAAAGAAAGTCGAAAATATGGTTACTATATTGAACCAACTTCGCCTAAAAAATATCAGTGAATTAAAGGAAAAAGATGAGGACAAAAAAGAAAAGCAATAACAAATCTTTAAAATAAAACATTATGCACACAAAACCCTCCTCACAGCGTTTTTATTGCTGTTCTGCATATCTTCATTGCGCAAGATAAGAAACTGTCCAAAAAACAACAAACTGCAATCAACCCATCGAAATGTGAGCATTATGCTCTTGTGTTTCTGATAGAAATCAAGATACTCGTGAAGACAGTCTTTATGAACATGAGTTTGAAGAAAGAATTAATAAATTAGTTTGTGTAGATATTGTCAAAGATTTGCCAGAAGTTATTAATAAGAAAATACACGATTGGTGGATTAAGAATGAAGGAAAAGTCATGTGTTATGGAACAAGTTTCAATATTTCAGGAGGAAATCTTCTAAAATTAGCAGTTTATAGATAATTTACTGAATTTTTAGTACAGGCTGTATATGACTGGAAAGTTCCGCTAAATACAGTTAATGAAAGTGATAGAAGAACAACATTAGATTATATCAAAGATGAACTTGAACGAAGTAGAGGTCAGGTAAATGAAAAAACTCTCAAAGATTATTATGACTTATTAAGAAGAAATGGAGCAAAGCATAAAGCTGAACTTTAAAAATTCTAAAAAATGCAAAACCGTTTCCAAGACCAAAACAAAACCGCTTCAGATTTTTACCAGCAAGTTTGGGTGGTTTGTCCTGTTTGCCACAAGAAAGCCATTGCCAAAACTTTTATAGAAAAGAAAGTGGCTCGGTTGCAATGTTTAAGCTGCGGATATAACAAAGAAGTTTCTATGGAGTCGGAGATTGCTGGGCATAAAGTGCTAAATATCAGTTCTGCCAACTACTTTTTCGGAGCAGAGTTGTGGTTGCAACATCCTTTCAAAGATGATGTCTTTGTAGCTTATAATGGGGAAGAATTAGACTATTATAGAAGCTTATATCTCTGCAGGTTTGCGGGAACACAAAGACAGGACGCATTTCACACTTCTGGAAAAACTTTCTAGATTATGGAATTAATACAAAAAAGGCTTCGAGAGCCTCAGCCTGACAGTATATAAAACTGCTTTTTTTGCTGAGCGAAAGCGCCTTTGCGTGCCTTAAAAATATTCTCAATAATGATGAAAATTTTGACGTCTAAAATCATCAATCCAAACTAACTATTCCTAATTTTTTCTCTCTCAAAGCCTGCCATTTCCCGGCAGGTTTTTTTTGCTGTGGCAATTCAAAAAATATAGATACCTTTAAACAATCGAAAAATCAAAAATGACCAGAAAAGATTTTATAAGCTTGTCCGGATTGGGATTTTTGGGTTTATATGCTTGCGGAACTTCAAATCTTATGAATAACAGAAAACCTTTGGCCATACAGCTTTATACGATTCGGGATGCAGTTGCTGAGAATTTGGAAAAATCCTTGGAACGTTTAGCACAACTAGGTTTTAAGCAACTCGAAATCTACGGTTACGACGGAAAATTCTTTGGAAAGACCAGAAATGAATTTCAAACAATTTTGAGAAATGTTGGTCTGGAAGTCATCAGTTCACATCACACCACTGGAATTGCTCACAGCAGCAAGGGCACACTTTTGAATGACTGGGAAAAGTCTGTGGAAGATTTACATTTCATTGGTTCAAAATACATGGTTTGCTCATATCTTTTTGAGGAAGAAAGAACTTTGGAACATTATAAAAAACTTCCCGAATTACTCAATCAATCGGGCGAAATAACCAAAAAGGCAGGAATCGATTTTGCTTATCATAACCACGATTTTGAATTTGAGAAATTAGAGGGCAAAATTATTTATGATTTCATTTTAGATAAAACCGATTCTGATTTGGTGAAAATGGAACTTGACCTTTATTGGATTTCAAAAGCTGGATTCAATCCTTTGGATTATTTTGAAAGATATCCAAAAAGATTTCCTTTGTGGCATGTAAAAGATATGAAAGCCGGAACCAAAGATTTTGCTGAGATTGGAAATGGAATTATTGATTTTAAAACAATTTTCGAAGCCAAAGAAAAAGCAGGTATCAAATATTGGTTTCTGGAACAAGATTCCAGCGACAAAGATATTTTTGAAAGTATCAAAATCAGTAAAGATTATATCGAAAAAAATAGCTTCTTCAATTAAAATCTTACCTAAGCAAAGCGCCTTCGTGAACCTTAAATTATTTTCAATAAATAAACAGCAAATCTTTGTGAACTTCGTGTTCAAAAAGATTATTTTAACATAACTTTACGATTTGTAAAATAAATGCCTTTTCTTTGTCGTTCTTTTCTTTATGACAAAAATCGATGAGTGTTTATAGTCAACTTGCTGAGAATCTCCAGTACATTTCGCCCTCTTATTACAAAAGCAGGTTTGTAGTGCCGGAGTTTCTTTGGATTAAGGAAATTTTGACAGAAGATTCTCTCTCTAAACCTGATAAAAAACTTTAAACAAAATCTATGAGCGTCGTAGCAAGACAAGGTGTAAAATATTCGATAATTGGTTATCTCGGCTTTTTGCTGGGGACGTTTTCGTCTATTTTCATTTTTCCTTATGATATGGAGTTTTATGGAAAGCTACGTTATATCTTGCCGACAGCAGAAATTATGGTTCCGATTGTGGTTTTTGGACTGAGTTTTTCCAATGTTAAATTCTTCAGCAGAGTCAATGCAGATGGTAAACATCACAATATGTTGTCGTTGTCTTTGCTGGCCGTTGTAATTAATTTTTTGATTTTCGTAGGAGGTTATTTTTTGATTAATTTTCTATTTCCACAGTTACAAACTTCAAAGCTGTGGGAAATGAAACTCCTGATTTTGCCAATGGTTTTGGTTTTGGCATTGTCTTCGGTTTTCAATAAATTTCTGACCAATTATAAAAGGATAGTAGTTCCTAATATCTTCGAAAATTTCATTCCTAAAATCGCTAATATTGGCGCATTCTGCCTGTTTTTCTTTTTAGGTGTTGCTGATAAAATGGCTTATGGGTTTTTCTTTTTGATGTTTGTGATTTCTCTGATTGGTTACGGTTATTACACCAATAGACTGGAGAAAATCAAACCTGATTTTGGTCTGGATTATTTCAAAAAAGATAACTTTTACCGTGAGATTTTCACTTACAGTTTATTCGGTTTTTTAGGAAATATCGGGAATTATATTGCCATTAATATTGATAACCTGATGATTGGTGAGTTTATCAATTTTCACGAAAATGGGATTTACAGTAATATCTATGCGATTATTTCCTTGATAACGGTTCCTCAAATGGGGCTTTTTAATATTTCTGCGCCCATCATTAATAAGGATTTAGCTTCCGGAGATTATAACGAGTTGGACAGGTTTCATAAGAAAACTTCGCTCAGTTTATTTTTTCTTGGTTTGGTTTTGTTCTGTTGCATTGTTGTAGGATTTCCGTATTTGGCTGACTTTATGAAGAATGGTGAAGACTTGCGTTCCTCAGAGCCTGTGGTTTGGGTTCTTGGATTTGCGATGTTGTTCGATTTGGCGACGGGGTTTAATGGTCATATTATTTCGTTGTCGAAGTATTACAAATTCAATATTGTGGTGATGTTGATTTTAGCCGTTTTGACTATTACAACAAATATGATGTTCCTTAAACATACCAATTTGGGGATTTTGGGAATTGCGATTGCCTATGCTATTTCTTTGTCATTATTCAATGTAATAAAAATCGTTTTTAATTATATCAAATTCAAGGTTTTTCCTTTGGGAATCGAGATGATTTATGCAATGATTTTAGGCTGTATTTCTATCAATGTTGCGATTTTTCTTCCGGATTTCAAACTCAATATCCTCAATTTATTCTATAAGCCTACAGTTGTTTTAATATTGCTTTTCATCGGGAATTATTTCCTGAAAATCTATCCGTTGGACAAATATCTTAACAAAGCTTTTATCAAGAGTCTTTTCAAATTTTAAAGTTTTATAAACACTTTAGTCACTTAAGATTAAATATTAAGTTCACGTTAGTCCAAAAATCGAAGATTTTCAAA
>QFQW01000135.1 GCA_003248755.1 Chryseobacterium sp.
CAACTATTGATCTTGCCTATAAAGCATTTACGGAAAAAGGTTGGGGACAAAACGGACGTTTTCTTTTCACCATGGCTCCGTGGTATTCCTTTAATTGGAACAGTTCATTAACTACCCAACAGCAATTACAGAGTTTTCCTTCCAATACCAAAATGATCACCCAGGTCTATGACGAGGACGATGTTAACGATCACAGAATGGCAATTGATATTTTTAAAAACATTAATATTTCTAACTCTGAAAAAGATTTCATTTATATTAAATCATCCACGATTAACGGATATAATTATGTAACTGATCACGCAATGCCAAGTTCCCGAAAAGCCTTTGATGCATTAGATTATTATGGTGTATATCGTCTTTTGGATGCCATGATTGATTACAGCTTCAACGGAAACAGCAATGCCAAAAATGTTGCTTTAGGTAATGGTTCCGCGGCTCAGGTTACCATGCCTTCCTATAACGGACAATCGATGGTTCCATTGGAAGTTACAGATAATCCCACACCGAAATATCCGCAAGGCAAATATCAGTTCCAATGTGGAGACAATACCAATCCTCGAATTTCTTTCTGTAACTAATAAGGTAACGATATACTTTAGTGTACACGCATTAGTTGTATTAAAAGTATTGCTCAATCATCTTTAAAATTTCAATTATAAGAAAAGTAAACTAAGGTGGTACACTAAAGTATATCATTGCCAAATATTATTCAAGAAAAAAATGGCATCACTTAAATAAATAATACCATTTTAATATTGATAAATCTTTTTTGATTATGTTTAATCTAATAAGGAGTTTCAGCTTTTTTATAAATTAGGTTTTCACTTTTAAGTTCGTACCAAAAGTCATTAGGTATATGAGTATTTAAAGATTCTGTATTATTTATAACTTGTTTGGAATTGCTTGCCCCTGGGATAATTGATACAAATTCTTTTGCCGAGAGCACAAAATGAAGAGCCGCATCTATGATTGATATACCGTAATCTCGAGCAATCTCATTAATTCTGTCTCGCTTTTCTGCCACACCTTTTGGTATAACGTCTTTATAATTATAACGGTCTCGACCTGTTATAAATCCTGAATTATATCCCGCACCTGATACAAGTTTTACTCCTGCTTTATTTACGGCCGGAAGCAACCTGTCAACGGCATCTTCGTGTTCAAGAATTGAATACTGTGTTGCTGACAGACATATATCCGGATCAGCAGACTCGATACAGTCGAGAATAGGCTCAATTTTATTAACACCCATACCCCAAGCTTTGATGACACCTTGATCTCTTAATTCGGAAAGCACCTTAAAAGCCCCTTGTCGTGCTTGTTTAAGAAAATAGGGATAACGATCTCCTACCTGATCTTCCGACAGATCATGAACATAAATAATATCAATTGATTCAAGTCCTGTTCTTCGTAAGCTATCTTCAATTGATCTCTTCACACCATCTCCAGTATAATCATGTTTAAAATCAAAGTTCAATGGTTTCTTCCACATTGTCGGTGGTACTTCTGAAGGCAAAACTTCTTTAAACAAACGTCCAACTTTAGTTGAAAATACAAATTCAGATCTCTTTTTATCTGCAAGGAAATCTCCAAATCTTCTTTCACTTTTTGTCAATCCATACCATGGAGAAGTATCAAAGTATCGGATTCCAGCATCCCACGCTGTTTTTAGAATTTCGTAAGATTGCTCATCTGATATGTCATTGAAAGCGGTTCCAATAGCAACACCGCCTATTCCTAATTGATGTTTTTCTTGTAAAATATTTTGACTCATTTTTATTCTTTTTGATAAATTTTGTTAGATGGCTTTATTATTTCTGATATTGGACTTCAAAACCATAAATAAAAGTGAAATTCCTAATCCTGCTAAGAAAGCTGTTTTTGTTTTTTTGGATGGAACAGGTAAAATCGTTTCACCATAAATTCGATGAGGATAATCCGAAGGTTTTAAAACATTCCCTTCATCTCCAGAGGTCTCATTGGATCTCATCATAAGTCGCATTCCAGCTGAAGCTGTATTGATAATAATTTTGGGAAAAGTTTTATAAAGTGTTACCAATGCTTTGGATTTAAAATCTGGAAACAAATCTTTTTGAGGATGTTTGGCTAACTGTAATATCTTTGAAGCTGTATCTCTTGGATCAGAAGCAAATGGCGGAATTTTAAAATCAAGACCAGAATATTTTGCAGAATGCATATTGCCTGTTGAACGCTGGATCTGCGGATATAGATTTGCAATATGAATATCCGGGAAATCCGAAATTTCACCATGAAGACATTCCATCATACCACGAATACCAAACTTTGTTGAAGAATAAACTGCACTGTATGGAGCTGGCATAAATCCACCGATTGATACATTATTGATCAATACACCCTCTTCTTGCTTTTTAAATATAGGCAAAACACAATAAGCTCCATGCATATAACCGAATAGGTTGGTTCTGATGACTTGCTCATGCACATCCATCGGTATTTCTTCAAAACGTCCGCTTGCCATTACGCCTGCATTATTGACCCAGAAATCTATTCTTCCAAAAGTTTCTAAAGCTTCTTTTGTCAAATGCTGAACATCTTCATATTTAGAAACATCTGTCGAAACGGCAATAGCTTTTGCTTCCAAATCTTCACATAAACGAAGTGTTTCCTCTAAAGCTTCTTTACCGCGTGCTGCCAATACCAATTGACAACCTTCCAATGCAAAGACCTCTGTAATAGCTCTACCTACTCCACTGCTTGCTCCTGTGATAACTACTGTTTTTCCTTTGAGAGTTCTTTCTTGTATTATTTTTTCCATAATGAGATATTTAAGATTAGTGATTAATTATAAGTAAACCACTATCACACCAAATTACTATCGAAAACAAAAATTCATCTTTTAATTTTGAAGTATAGAAATAAAAAAGAGATGCATAAACATCTCTTAATTGTTTAATTGTAATGTTTAGAACAACTCCTACAATTAATTCAATCAATTGGTTAAAATATTTTATAAATGAGAGCAAGATTTAATGGCATCATATTTTCTTCTATACAATTTCATAACACCAAAATATTATATTATGTCACAAAAAATCGCAATATTAGCAACACACGGATTTGAAGAGAGCGAATTGAAATCTCCAAAAGAGCATTTGGAAAAACAGGGATGGACAACTCATATTGTAAGTCCTGAAGCAGGTACGATCAAAGCATGGGCAGAAAAGGACTGGGGAAAAGAATATCCGGTAGATAAAACTTTGGATGAAGCAGATTCTTCAGAATATGACGCGCTGGTTTTACCTGGTGGCGTTATTAATCCAGACCAGTTAAGAACTAATGAAAAAGCCATATCATTTGTACAGGATTTTTTCAAACAACATAAACCCGTAGCAGCCATTTGTCACGGCCCACAGATCCTAATCAGTGCAGAAGCAGTCAATGGAAGAAAAATGACTTCTGTAAAATCAGTTAGTATCGATTTGAAAAATGCCGGTGCCATCTGGGAAGACAGCGAGGTTGTAACCGACAACGGACTTGTAACCAGTCGCACACCCAAGGATCTCCCGGCCTTTAATGCCAAAATAGTTGAAGAAATAAAAGAAGGCCGTCATGAAGACCAGTATATTTAAATAAACTTCATTTCTGTTTTTCATAAAAGACATCTCATTCATAAATAATGAGATGTCTTTTTTTATAACTGTGAGTCTTATAGGTTTTCTAGGTTATTCTTTTTGTATTAACAGATTCAACCCAATACAACTTCCCGCAGTTTTTACAAGTCTTCTCCGAATTATTATTTTTCAATTCAGTATATGATTTTAAAATTTATTTAAATATGAAATAAGAATTATTCTTCTAATGTTTTAATTACTTTCAACATATCGATTCCTTTACCCAGAACAGGTTTAAAGATATCGCCTTTATCTTTCAATCTTTCCAAAGCATTATGGATATTAAAGTCGGTAGGTCTAAGTCCATTTTTAACTTCTTTCCATTCTAAGGGCATACTGACAGGTGCACCATTTTTCGGTCTGAGGCTATAAACACTTGCCAGTGTCTGTCCTCTCCTATTTTGAAGATAATCAAGATAAATTTTATTATTATCTCTCTTTTGAAGGCTTCTTTCCAAAGTGGTCAAATCCGGTAGCTTTTTCTGAACCATCTGCATCAAAAGGTGTCCAAAATCTTTGACTTGATCATATGAGTATTTTGCGTTCATCGGAATATAAATATGAATCCCTGAACTGCCCGAAGTCTTCGGATAACCGTCAATCCCTGCAATATCCAAAACTTCTTTTACAGCCTGAGCTGTTTCTATAACATCTTCAAACTTGTTTTTTTCTGACGGGTCAAGATCCAAAACAAGATAATCCGGATTATCTGCTTTTTTGATTTTGCTGGTCCAAATATTAAGTTCGATGCAACCGAGATTATTGAGATAGGCCAAAGTTTCTTTATCATTACAAATGATATAATTGATGTACTTATCAGAGCTTTCTGAAAAAACTTTTTGCGTTTCTACCCATTCCGGAGTTTCATCTGCCGCATCTTTTTGGAAGAAACTCAAACCTTTGATACCATTTGGGTAACGATTCATCGATTGTGGTCTGTCTTTAAGATGCGGCAAAATATATTTTGAAATACTTTGATAGAATTCAATAACATCACCTTTCGTAATGTCATCTTCCGGAAAATAGACTTTGTTTTGGTTGGTCAGTTTCAATTCTTTTTTTCCAATTTTCTTTAGTATATCATCTTTTCTTGTTCTCTTTTTAGGTTCAGCATTTTTCATAAGCTCATTTTTTGATGAATTTTCAGAATTAAATTTAACATCCTTAGGATTGATGTCATCTCGGAGCCTCAAAAAAATCGGATGCCTGTAGATATTGTCCTTTGTAAGTTCTGAAAATTTGATTTCAGCAACTAGCTCGGGTTTCAACCAAGTTGCTTTAGTATTCGTTTTGGGAGTGATTTTAAAAACTGAATTTTTCGTAATTAAAGGCTGCATTTTCTCGTATATGTCAGAAAGTGATTTGTCATTAAAACCTCCTCCGGTATGACCGCAGAAAACCATTTCACCATTTAGATATTTCCCCAGAATCAATGCACCAAATTTTTTCCTTGAGCCTTTTGGTTCTGTAAAGCCGCAGATGATTGCTTCA